>JAGQOI010000405.1 GCA_020427625.1 Phycisphaerales bacterium
AGGTCTTCAACACGCTCAGTCCCGCCGTCGGCGCCGGCATGAACCGGACGATGCTCCTGCAACCGTTCGTGTTCTCCCTCGGCCTCGTCGCGATCTGTGCCGCGATCATCCTCGTCATGGCGTGGTTCGGGCATCGACGCTGGCACCGGAACGCGCACCGGCGCGGGGACGATCGCGGACTCCGGCTCGACTGAGTATCCTGCGCGCATGCTGTACGACATCACGCCGGTCGTCTCGCCGTCGATCCGGGTCTGGCCGGGCGACACGCCGCCCTCGCGCGACGTCCTCCTCGACATGCAGCGCGGCGACAACATCACCCTGTCCACCCTCCGCACCACCGTTCACGTCGGGGCGCACGCCGATGCGCCGAGTCACTACGGCGCCGACGCGCCGACCATCGACCAGCGATCGCTCGAACCCTACCTCGGGCCGTGCCGCGTCGTCACCGTGAACGTCCCGCGGGGCACGCGCTTCGGCGTCGCCGACACGCCCGACGACATCCGTACGCCCCGCGTCCTGTTCCGCACGAACTCGTTCCCGGATCCGACGCGCTGGAACGAGGATTTCGCCGCCTTCGATCCCGCGCTCGTCGACCACCTGCACGCCCGCGGCGTGATCCTCGCCGGCCTCGACACGCCGAGCGTCGACCTGTTCACCTCGAAGGACCTGCCCGCCCACCAGCGGTTCCTCGCCAACGACATGGCGATCCTCGAGGGCGTCGTCCTCACCGGCGTGCCGGACGGGACCTACGAACTCATCGCCCTGCCCCTGCGCCTCGCCGGCTTCGACGCGAGCCCGGTCCGGGCGGTGCTGCGGACGTAGGGCTACGCCGTCGCGACGACCTTCACCTCGACGGCGATCGGCGTCGGCAGGGCGTTGATCTCGATCGTCGTGCGGGTCGGGTTCGGCTTGCCTTCGCCGGCGAAGTACTCGGCGTAGACGCGGTTGTAGGTCGCGAAGTCGCTCTTCATGTTCGTCAGGAACACGAGCACGTCGACGATGTTCGCCCACGACGAGCCGGCGTCCTCGAGGACGGCCCGGACGTTGTCGAAGCACGAGCGGCACTGCGCCTCGATGTCGTACGCGACGATCGCGCCGTCGGCGTCGAGCGTCACGCCCGGAATCTCCTTCGTCCCCCGCCGACGCGGGCCGACGCCGGAGAGGAACAGCAGGTCGCCGACGCGCTTCGCGTGCGGATAGGCGCCGACGGGTTCGGGCGCGCGGGTCGAGTGGATGTCGGACATCGTGTGAACTCCGGGATCCGTCACGGTTGGAGGCGGAGACAGACGTTCTTCGCCTCGGTGAAGAACCGCAGCGCCTCGTCGCCGCCCTCGCGACCGACGCCGCTGTGCTTCATCCCGCCGAACGGCGTCCGCAGGTCGCGCACCATCCAGCAGTTGATCCACACGATGCCGGAGTCGAGACGCGCCGCGACGCGATGGGCGCGGTTCAGATCGTTCGTCCACACGAGCGACGCGAGACCGTAGTCGGTGCCGTTCGCGTGCGCGATCGCCTCCGCCTCGTCGTCGAACGGCGTCACCGTCACGACCGGACCGAAGATCTCCTCGCGGTTCGTGCGACACAGCGCCGGCAGACCCGAGATCACCGTCGGCTGGTAGAAGGAGCCGCCGCGACACCGCTCGTTGAACGCGGGCGGCACGCGCCCGCCGCAGTGGATGAAGCCGCCCTCGGAACGCGCCAGATCCACCGCGCGGCTGATCTTCTGGAGATGATCGTTCGACACGATCGCGCCCTGGTCGACCGCCGGGTCGTTCGGGTCGCCGACCTTGAGCTGCGACACCTTCTTCGCGAAGGCGGAGAGGAACCGCTCGTAGATCGGGCGCTCGACGAGGATCCGCGAGCCGCACAGGCAGATCTCGCCCTGGTTCGTGAACGCGGCGGCGACGGCGGTGTCGAGCGCGCGATCGAAGTCCGCGTCGGCGAAGATGAGGTTCGGATTCTTGCCGCCGAGTTCGAGGGAGAGCTTCTTGAACATCGGCGCCGCCGCCGCCGCGATGCTCGCGCCCGTCGCGGTGCCGCCCGTGAACGAGATCGCCGAGATCCGCGGGTGCGCGACGATCGCCGCGCCGATCTTGAGGCCGGTCCCGTGCAGGATGTTGAGGACGCCCGCGGGCAGGCCGGCTTCGGCGGCGAGCGCGCCGAGCATGTGCGCCGTCATCGGCGTCACCTCCGACGGCTTCGCGACGACGGCGTTGCCCGTCGCCAGCGCGGGCGCGATCTTCCAGGTGAACAGGTAGAGCGGGAGATTCCACGGCGAGATGCACCCGACGATCCCGCACGGCTGGCGCAGCGTGTAGTTCAACGCCGTCGGATGCATGAGATGCGCGTCCGAGCGCTCGTGCATGATCGCCGTCGCGAAGAAGCGGAAGTTCGCGGCGGCGCGGGGGATGTCGATGGCCCGGGCGAGGCGCAGCGGCTTGCCGTTGTCGATGCTCTCGGCCTGCGCGAGCTTCTCCAGGTCGCGCTCGATCAGGCTCGCCAGACGCAGGAGCACCATCGCCCGGTCGGTCGCGGGCGTGTTCGCCCACGACGCCTGCGCCGCCGCCGCCGCCTCGACCGCCGCCTCCACGTCGCGCTCGTCCCCGTCCGGCAGCAGACAGTACCCGGTGCCCGTCGCCGGCTCGACGCTGTACATGTAGTTGCCCGACGCCGGAGCCGTCAGCACGCCGCCGATGAGATTCTGGATCTTGAACATCGGGCGGCTCCGTTCTAGCTCGCGGCCAGGCGGCCGCCGTCCACCGGCAGATGCACGCCGTTCACGTACGACGCCGCCGGCGAGGCGAGGAACGCGACCACCTCGGCGATCTCCTCCGGACGACCGAAGCGACCGGCCGGCACGGCCTGCTTCATCTGGGCCTCGATCTCCTGCGTCGAGCAACCGGCGCGGCTCGCGCGGCCCTGGATGAGCGACCCGAGTCGCGCCGTCGCCGTGAAGCCCGGCAGGACGTTGTTCACCGTGATGCCGTGCGGACCGAGTTCCGCCGCGAGCGTCCGGGCCCAGTTCGCGACCGCGCCCCGGATCGTGTTCGACACGCCGAGTCCCTTGATCGGCATGATCACCGACGTCGAGATGATGTTGATGATCCGCCCGTACCCGGCCGCCCGCATGCCCGGCGCGAGCATCTGCACGAGCGTGTGACTGGCGAGCAGATGCTGCGTGAACCCGGCGGTGAACTCGTCCGTCTTCGCCGAGATGGCCGGTCCCGCGGGCGGGCCGCCGGAATTGTTCACGAGAATGTGGGCCGCGCCGACGTCGTCGAGGTGAGCGCTCACGGCGGCCGCGAGACCGTCGAGATCGGAGAAGTCCGCCCGCACCGAGGCATGGGCCTGGCCGGGCGCCGCCGCGAGTCCGGCCTGCACCTGCGCGAGCGCCTCCGGGTGACGCGCGACCAGCGTGACGCTCGCGCCGAGGGCCGCCAGCGCCTCCGCCGTCGCCCGTCCGATGCCCTGCGTGCTCCCGCAGACGACGGCCCGCTTTCCTGTGAGTGTCGTGTCCATGGATTCCTCTCCGGTGATCGCCCAAAGCGTATCATGTTCGCGATGGCTGCACAGACACCCACGGTCGTCTCCGTGAACATCTCCGCCGGCGGGATCCCGAAGCGGCCGGTCGCCCGCGCCGACGTCGCGACGGCCGGACTCGTCGGCGACGCCCACGACCACGAGAAGCACAACACGCCGCTCCAGGCCGTGTCGATCATCGATCTCGACGA
>JAGQOI010000406.1 GCA_020427625.1 Phycisphaerales bacterium
ATTCCACTTCACCGACATCACGTTCGCGGCGGGCGTCGGCGACACCGGCGACGGCGCCGGCTGTGCCTGGGCGGATTACGACCTCGACGGGCACCTCGATCTGTACGTCGCCAACATGCACGGTCCCAACCGTCTGTACCGCAACCTCGGCGGCGGCGTGTTCACCGACGTCGCGCCGGCCCTCGGCGTCGACGAGCCGGACGACGACACCTTCCAGGCATCGTTCTTCGACTACGATCGCGACGGCGACGCCGACCTCTACTGCGCCAACGCGCACGGCCAGTACTGCGACCAACTCCCGTTCCACAATCGACTCTACGAGAACGTCGGCGGCACCTTCGTCGACGTCACCGAAGCCGCGGGTGTCGAGGCGTGCGTCGACTCGATGTCCATCGGCATCGGCGATCTCGACGGCAACGGGTGGCCGGACCTCTACATCACGAACGGACCGTGGGGGAACGCCCTCCTGCTCAACCAGGGCGACGGCACGTTCACCCAGAGCGAGGTCGAAGCCGGCGTCGGCTCGTACGTCATGGGCTGGGGCGCCGTCTTCTTCGACGCCGATCACGACGGACACACGGACCTCTACGTCTGCAGCGGCAACGCGCCGAACCGGCTCTACCGACACGACGGCGCGTTTCCCTGCACCGACGTCGCGACCGACCTCGGCGTCGACCTCGGCGGATTCTCGTACACCGTCGCGACCGCCGACATCGACGACGACGGCGACCTCGACCTGCTCGTCCAGAACGCCGACGAGCCGCTGCGCCTCTTCGTGAACCACGCCGATCCCGCCCGCGCCTGGGCGAAGTTCGACATCGTCGGCGAGGGCGCCGCCCGCCACGCGATCGGCGCCGTCATCGACGTCCGCTGCGGCGACGTCCATCGCGTCCGCGAGGTCGTCGCCGGCTGCAACTTCAAGAACCAGAACGACCTCGTCCAGCACGTCGGACTCGCCGATGCGCCGGTCGTGGACGAGATCACCGTCGTCTGGCCGGGCGGGACGACCCGCACCATGACCGGGCATCCCGTCGGACGCACCTGGACCGTCTATCCCCCGGACAAGCTCGGCGACGCCGACGGCGACGGCCAACGCACGCTCGCCGACTTCATCCACTTCATCGACTGCATGACGGCGGACGGCGAACTCCTGCCCGGCTGCGAGATGATGGACGACGACGGCGACGCCGACGTCGACCTCGATGATCTCGACGCCCTGCTCGAACGCTTCGACGAACCCGTCGCCGACTGCAACGGGAACGGGATTCCCGATCCCGTCGAGATCGCCTCCGGCGCGGCCGCGGACGACGACGGCGACGGCCTCATCGACGACTGCGACGCAACGCCCGCCGATCTCGACGGCGACGGCGATGTCGATGCCGCCGATCTCGCGACGCTCCTCGCCGCCTGGGGCACCGCGGACGCGAACGCCGACCTCGACGGCAGCGGCGTCGTCGACGCGCCCGACCTCGCCATGCTGCTCGCCGACTGGACCTGAACGTCAACGACCGTAGAGATCGGCCAACGCGCCGTCGAGGTCCGGAAAGTCGAACGCAAACCCAGCCTCGCGCAGCCGCCGCGAGACACAGTACCGACCGTACAACGCGAGTTCCGGATCCGTCCGCAACACCAGGGCGGCTCCGAGCCGGACGAGCGGCGCCGGCGACGGCAGCCCGAGCGGCATGCCGATCGCGCGACGGAGCGCCCGCATGAACGTCGCGTTCGACACCGGGTTCGGCGCCGTCGCGAGGTACGCCCCGACCATGGTCTCATCGTCGATCGCGCGCTCGAAGAGACGATTCATGTCGCGCTCGTGAATCCAGCTCATGCCCTGGCGCCCGTGACCGACGCGCCCGCCGAGTCCCCAGCGGGCGAGCATCGCCAGGCGGGTCATCGCACCGCCGGCGCGCCCGAGCACGAAACTCGTGCGCAGCACGACGCCGCGCATCGGCGGCCGGAGCGCCGCCTCGAACGCTTCTTCCCAGGCCGCGCCGACCGTCGGAGCGAGCCCGTACCCGAAGGCCGCGTCCTCGTCGCATCGGACCTCCGGCGGATCGCCGTAGCGGTGGGCGGTGCTCATCTGCACCCAGACCGGCGGCGGCGCGGCGAGCTCGCGCGTCGCCAGGCCGAGGACCCGCGTCGCCTCGACGCGTGAGCGCAGGATCTCGTCGCAATGATCGGGCGTCTTCACGCAGTCGACGGTGCGCCCGGCAAGGTTCACGACGGCCGACGCGCCGTCCAGTTCCGTCACCCACGGTCCGAGCGTCCGCGCGTCCCAGGTCACGTGACGTGATGCCCCGTCGCCCGTCGGCGCATGCCGGGACAACAGCGTGCACGCCCTCCCCTGCGCCGCGAGATGCGCCGCGAGGCCGCGACCGAGAAACCCGCTCCTTCCGGCGATCACCACCGGGCCGTCGTTGTGCGTCGGCATGGCCGTACGGTAGATCGCCGCCCGTGGAGCGTCCAGCGCGACGCGCGGTTGACGGGCCGGATCCGTTGACGATGATGGCCGGACCATGACGCACCTGTTCTCACCCTTCGAACTGCGGTCCGTGACGCTGCGGAATCGCATCGTGCTCTCGCCGATGTGCCAGTACGTGAGCGACGACGGATTCGCGAACGACTGGCATCTCGTCCACCTCGGCGCCCGCGCGATCGGCGGCGTCGGACTGGTCATGACGGAGGCGACCGCCGTCGAGCCACGCGGGCGCATCACCCCCCACTGTCTCGGCCTCTGGTCCGACGAGCACGTCCCGATGCTGCGCCGGATCACGTCGTTCATCACCGAGCGCGGCTCCGCGCCGGGCATCCAGCTCGCGCATGCCGGCGTCAAGGCCTCCCGCTACCGGCCGATCCATCCGACGCCGAACGCGTACGTCCCCATCGACGACGGCGGCTGGCTGCCCGTGGGACCGACCGCGAAGCGCTTCGCCGACGACGGACCCGCGCCCCAGGCGCTCGACGTCGACGAACTCCGCGCGATCCGCGGGTCGTTCGTGCAGGCGGCGACCCGCGCCGTCGCGGCCGGGTTTCGCGTCATCGAACTGCACTTCGCGCACGGCTATCTCGGACACAGTTTCCTGTCCCCGCTCATGAACGAGCGCACCGACGCCTACGGCGGACCGTTCGATCACCGGGTGTCGTTTCTCCTCGAAACCGCCGCGGCGGTCAGGGCCGCGATGCCCGACGACCTGCCCCTGCTCGTCCGACTGTCCTGCACCGACTGGGTCGACGGCGGGTGGACGATCGAGGATTCGGTCGAGGTCGCGCGGCGGCTCCTGACCATGGGCGTCGATCTCATCGACTGTTCGAGCGGCGGCGCCGTTCGTCGGGCGCCGATCCCGGTCGGGCCCGACTACCAGGTCCCGCTCGCCGAGCAGATCCGGCGCGAGTCGGGCATGCCGACCGGCGCCGTCGGCCTGATCACCGAGGCGGCGCAGGCGAATGCGATCGTCCGCGACGGCCGCGCCGACCTCGTGTTCCTCGGTCGCCAGTTGCTGCGCGAGCCGTTCTGGCCGCTCCGGGCGTGGGTCGATCTCGACGCGGAGGGGCCGGCGCCGATCGCGCGCGAGTACGCGTGGGCGCTCGCCGAGACGCGGCGCTGACCGCCCCGACTTTCGCGCGCCGCCGCCGTGTCCTACCCTGCGGACATGCGCTCATCACTCCCCGTCGTGCTGCTGCTGCTCGTCGTCGCCCTCGGCGCGTCCGCGGATCGACTCGTCCTCAACGAGCGCGTCGAGACGACGTGGCTCGGCGCCGATGCGCTCGCGATCCGTCTCGAGACCGCCGACGGCTGGCGCTACGAACACGTCCACGCGCCGACCGGCGAGCGCCGTCCGCTGTTCGACCACGCCCGCCTCGCCGCCGATCTCGCCGGCCCGCTCGGCCGTGACGTCGACGCGACACACCTGCCCATCCTTCGCATCGAGTCCCGCGACGGACACGCGACGCTGCTCGTGGAAGGCGCGGCTCACGTCTGGGCGGTCGATCCCGACACGGGTGTCGCCGCCGCGGGTCCGCGCCTCGAAGACGCCGGCTTCGGGCTCCGACCGATCCGCCGCGAGCGTCCGAGTCGACAGACCGGTCCGACGACCGAGATCCGGTTCGTGAACCGGACGGCCGCGCCGGTCCACGTGTTCTGGATCGACGCCTCGGGCGAGTCGAAGTCCTACGGGACGATCGAGGCGGGCGGCACGCGGGCACAGCACACGTTCGCCGGGCACGTGTGGCGGATCACGAACGAGGACGAGCGCACGATCGCGGTCTTCGTCGCGGAACCCGCGGTCGGCGTCGCGGTCATCGACGGCGGGACATCGGGCGACGATGCGGACGCGCCGCCGCGCTCGCGGCGCGACGCGCAGACGTCTCCCGACGGGCGCTACCGCGTCCGCTTCGCGCACGACAACGTCGTCCTCGTCGCGACCGACGGCGGCGAGGAGCGGGCGCTCACGACCGACGGCGGGACCGACGACGCCTACGTCGGGCCCGTGCACTGGTCCCCGGACTCCGCGCACGTCGTCGTCATGCAGCGTCGGGCCGGCGATCGTCGGCGCGTCGCGTACATCGAGTCGTCGCCCCGCGACCAGCTCCAGCCGAAACTCCACGAGTACGACTACCTGAAGCCCGGCGACCGGATCCCGCAGGCGCGTCCGCGCCTCTTTGCGACGCCGTCACTGGCGGACGCACGGGCCGTCGCCGTCGACGACGCGCTCTTTCCGAACCCGTGGAGCATCGATCGCGTCCACTGGCAGCCGGACGGACGGGCGTTCTCGTTCCTCTTCAACGCGCGCGGCCACCAGGCGATGCGTCTGCTCTCCGTCGACGCGTCGAACGGCGCCGTGCGCGCGATCATCGACGAACCGATCACGACGTTCTTCGACTACTCGCAGAAGACGTTCCTCCGTCACCTCGACGACACCGGTGAAGTGCTGTGGATGAGCGAGCGGGACGGATGGAACCATCTGTTCGTCGTCGATGCCGCCCGGAACGAAGTCATGCGCTGCGTGACGCCCGGGCCGTGGGTCGTCCGCGCCGTCGTGTCCGTCGACGACGCGGCCCGGACGGTGCTCGTCCGCGCGATGGGTCTGCATCCGGACCAGGATCCGTACCACGAACACCTCGCTCGGGTGGACCTCGACACCGGCGCGATCGTCGCCCTGACGGACGGCGACGGCACGCATGAGGTCGAGTTCTCGCCGGACGGCGACTACCTCGTCGCGCGATGGTCGCGGGTCGACCATCCGCCGGTGACGGAACTCCGACGCGCGACGGACGGCGGGCTCGTCGCGACGCTGGCGGAGGCGGACTGGTCGGGTCTGCGCGAGACCGGGTGGCGTCCGCCGCGCCGATTCGTCGCGAAGGGGCGCGACGGCGTGACGGACATCTGGGGCGTCGTGCATGCGCCGCACGATCTCGGCGCCGACGAGCGTCTGCCGGTGGTCGAGCAGATCTACGCCGGGCCGCACGGCGCGCACGTGCCGAAGTCGTTCCGGCGGCACTTCGGGGCGCAGGCGGTCGCCGACCTCGGGTTCTTCGTCGTGCAGATCGACGGCATGGGCACGAACTGGCGATCGAAGGCGTTTCACGACGTGTGCTGGCGGAACCTCGGCGACGCGGGGTTTCCGGACCGGATCGCGTGGATCAAGGCCGCGGCCGACGCGGATCCGCGCCTCGATCTCGGCGCCGGCGTCGGGATCTACGGCGGTTCGGCGGGCGGGCAGAACGCGATGCGGGCGCTCATCGCGCACCACGACTTCTACACCGTCGCCGCCGCCGACTGCGGATGTCACGACAACCGCATGGACAAGATCTGGTGGAACGAGGCGTGGATGGGCTGGCCGATCGGGCCGCACTACGCGGAGCAGTCGAACGTGACGAATGCGCACCGGCTGACGGGCAAGTTGTTGTTGGTTGTCGGGGCGTTGGACCGCAACGTGGACCC
>JAGQOI010000407.1 GCA_020427625.1 Phycisphaerales bacterium
GACCGGCGCTGGAGGGCCTGCTCGGTCGGGACGGGCGTCCGGATCCGGGGACATCGGAGGCACACGGTGCGACGCGAGCACGTTGAACTTCCCTCGGCGCGCCTCGACCGTCCCATGACGCTCGGGGTGTACGGGCACGGCGGGATGCCGGTGCTCGTCTTTCCGTCGTCCGAGGGCTCGTGGCACGAGTACGACGACTACCAGATGGTCGAGACGCTCGCGCCGGCCATCGACGCCGGTCGCCTGCGCCTGTACGCGGTGTCGAGCGACGACTCGGAGAGCTGGTACGGCCGCCATCGTCCGCCGCACGAGCGGGCGCGGCGTCACGGGCTGTACGAGGACTGGGTGATGTCGATCGCGGTGCCCCGGATCCTCGAGGATCTCGACGACGCCGATGCGCGTCTGACCGTGACCGGCTGCAGTTTCGGCGCGTATCACGCGGCGAACTTCGCACTGAAGTTTCCGGAGCGCTTCGAGCATGCCCTGTGCATGAGCGGCGTGTACGACGTGCGGTTCCTGGTGGACGGTCACCATGACGACTGGGTGTACTTCAACAATCCCATGCAGTGGGTGCCGCTCCTGCACGGACCGGCGCTCGACGCGGCCCGGCGGACGTTCATCACGCTGGTCTGCGGCCAGGGTCCGTGGGAGACGGTCTCGCTCGACAGCACGAAGGCGTTCCGGCACGTGCTCGACGTGAAGGGCATTCCGAACTACATGGACCTGTGGGGTCATGACGTCGCCCACGACTGGCACTGGTGGCGCGTCCAGATCCGGTACTTCATGCATCATCTCATCGAGGGCACGTTGCCATGGCGAACCACGTGATCGGTCTCCTGCTCGGCATGGAGGACGACTGGCCGGCCGCGTTCGAGTCGCTCGTGCGCCGCGCCAACCTCCGCGTCCGCGCCGGCGGCGACGAGCACACCTTCGACGTGCGCCGCGTCGAGATCGAGCCGTTCCGGCTGCGGGCGGACCCGACGCACGATCTCGTCATCGACCGACTCGCCTGGTGGTACCAGTTGCCGCGGGAGTGGCTGAAGAAGCTGGCGATGCTGAACGAGGTCTACCTGCTCAACGACCCGTTCACGTTCCAGTCGATGGAGAAGCACACCGCGTACTGCGCGATGATGCGGCTCGGCATGAACATCCCGGAGACGTGGATGCTGCCCACGAAGGTCGGACCGGACAACGAACGGTTCGCCGAGACCGCCCGCCGCTACAACCGGCTGTTCGACCTCGACGCCATCGCCGACCGGATCGGGTATCCGCTGTTCATGAAGCCGTTCGACGGCGGCGGCTGGGTCGGGGTGACGCAGGTCGACTCGCGGGCCCAGCTCCACGCCGCGTACGACGCCTCCGGCCAGCGCCTCATGCATCTCCAGCAGGCCGTGCTCGACTACGACGTGTTCGTCCGCGGCCTGTCGATCGGTCCGCAGACCCGGATCATGCGCTACCGGCCGGAGCGTCCGCAGCACGACCGCTACGACACGGCGCAGGGCTTTCTCGACGACGACATGAACACCGAGATGGTCATGACCGGGCGGGTGATCAACGCGTTCTTCCGCTGGGAGTTCAACTCCTGCGAGTGCATCGTCAAGCACGGCGTCGCCTCCCCCATCGACTTCGCGAACGCCTGCCCGGACGTGTCGCTGACCAGCCTGCACGCGCATTTTCCGTGGGCGATCACCGCCCTCGTGAAGTGGAGCATCTTCTGTGCCGCGACCGGCCGCCGCATGGCCCTGGACATGGACAAGCGGCGGTACTTCGAGATCGCGGACCGGCCCGGCCTCGATCCGCGGGAGCGACTGGAGGCGTACTTCGCCCTGTCGGAGGCGTACTTCGAGACCGAACGCTTCGAGGCGTTCTGCGCGACTGAACTCCGGCACGTCGACGAGGTCGCGTTCGAGTACTTCACGAGCCCGGCATTCGACGAACTGCTCGTCGCGACGGTGCTCGCGACCTTCCGTCCGCACGAACACGAGCACTTCGTCGCGCACTACCGCAGACTCATGGCGCACTGGGCGACCGACGCCGCCGGCGGATCCGCCGCGACCGGCTGACCGGACGAGGTTTCCAAACCGGCGTCGAGCGCGCACAATGCGTGCACCTCGCGAGGAAGGCGGTCCGGCATGAAGCTTGCTCTGCACTGGAAGATCCTGATCGGTCTCGTCCTCGGCCTGGCGGCGGGCATCATCGTGCACCTCGCGTGGGCGCCGACGGAGATCCTGCCGGGCGGCGAGCGGGTCGCGGGCACGTGGGACCGCCTGGGCGTGGGGGATGTCGCGACCTACTTCGCGGGCAAGGCGTCGGACGCGAACGCCGACGCCGGCCTGGCCGCGGGCGTCGCGAAGTTCGCCGTGAACGCGAACACGTTCGCGGGCCAGCTCTTCCTGCGGCTGCTCAAGCTCATCGCCGTGCCGATCGTGGTCTTCTCGCTGATCGTCGGCGCGAGCAGCCTGAACGACCTGAAGAAGCTGAGCCGCATCGGCGGCAAGACGATCGCGATCTACATCAGCACGACGGCGATCGCGATCACCATCGGCCTCGTGCTCGCCAACGTCGTGCAGCCCGGACGCTATCTGCCCGACGAGGACCGCACGCAGCTCACCCAGCGGGAACTGGCGAACGCGACCGCGAAGATCGAGGCCGCGGCCGACCGGGACGTCTGGCGGACGATCCTCGACATCGTGCCGGAGAATCCCTTCGACGCCATCGCCAGCGGCCGCATGCTCCAGGTGGTCTGCCTGTCGCTCATGGTGGGGATCGGTCTGACGCTGATTCCCGAGGTGAAGGCGCGCCCGATCATCGTGTTCTTCGACGGGATGACGGACGTCGTCATCAAGCTCATCCACATCATCATGCTCGCGGCGCCGTACGCGGTCTTCGCGCTCATGGCGAACGCGA
>JAGQOI010000408.1 GCA_020427625.1 Phycisphaerales bacterium
CCGCCGAACTACGATTCGATGATCGGCAAGCTGATCGTGCACGCCCCCACGCGGGCCGAGGCGATCGCCCGCATGAAGGGCGCGCTGCGCGAGTACCGCATCGGTCCCATCAGGACCACGATCCCGCTCTACATCCGTCTCATGAACGCCCGTCAGTTCGCCGAGGCCGAACTCGACATCCACTACATCGAACGCATGCTCCAGGAAGAAGCGACCGACGCCGTCCGCGCCTCCGGTCGCTGAACCCCTCGCCGCGCCATGACGCGATCATCCCCACGGGCGAGACGCGACGCGTCCGGAGCACGGGCTCCGGACGCGTGATGGATCATGGAGTGTCGGTCACTCGGCCGCCCTCCGGCGCGGCCGTCGTGCGGGCGTCGATCATCCCTTGGGCTTGACGAGCAGGTTCGCGTTGGCGACCCATTCGGAGCCGACCCGGAAGCCGACGATCGTCGCGCCCTCGGTGACGTGGAACATGAGCGTGAGCGTGTTCACGCCGCTCGACGGCTGCGCGGGCAGTTCGTCGAGCGAGCGGATGCGGTCGCTCGAGTTGATGTAGACCCGCACCTCGCGTCCGCTGCCGCCGATCATCTCGTGGAAGCCGATCGGCGAGTAGGTGTTGCCTTCGCTGTCGACGAGCATCGGCCGCGCGTCGTCGCCGAGCGACTGGCGGAAGGCCGGATCGTTCACGTCGGCGGTCGCGTTGCGGCTCACGTTGAGCTGGACGAGCCGGGTGCCGGTCGGTTCGTAGACGCCGGTGATGCGCAGCGGGCGGGACGGACGATCGCCGGGCATGAAGACGGCGTCGCCGTCGCCGAGGAAGTAGCGGTCGCCCTTCTTGATCGCTTCGATCGTGCCGGGGATCGTGTTCTTGCCCGTCACCATGCCGCGGATGTCGTTGCCGAAGAAGATGTCGTCATCGGAGAGCATCGGCTTGGACGGGTCGGCGGCGACGATGTCGCGCGGCGGCGCGGAGCCGGCCCGCAGAGTCCGACGGATGCCCGCGAGGGCCGACGCGGTGCCGTCCTCGACGTTGTCGAGCCGGAAGCGCGTGCCCCGGACCTGGATGAAGCGGGGCATGGAGTCCGCCGGCATCTGGTCGCGCCCGGCGCCCACGGGGAACTCGATGAACGCCCGCGTCCGCTCGGTGCCGGGCACGCTCGTGATGTAGTGGGTGAGGTCGTCGAACTTGAAGGTGAGGATGCCCCGATCCTTCGTGTTCTGCGACCACTGGTCGGGATGAACCACCGGCGGGTTGCCGTTGCGCGAGCGGGGGGTTCCGATGAGACGGATCTGCGCGGACGAGAGCGTGAGCTGCTCGCCGTAGTCGAACGCCTTCGCGTCGAACTCCACGAGGATGCCGATCCGCGCATCGGTGCGGACCACCGAGAGGACCTGCATCGCGTCCGGAAGCAGCGACTGCTTGCCCTTGCCCTCCTGGTAACTGTCGCGGATGAGCGACGAGGACTGGGTGTACAGCTCCGGGTAGTAGACCCGCAGCGGCGTGCCGGTGAAATCCGGGTACATCGACCCGACGCTCAGCAGGTCGTAGAACTTCTCGGTCCACAGATGGGTCGGAAGCCACAGGTTCGCGTTCAGCTCGACGCCGCCGCCGTTCACCCGCGCCTTGCCGGTGTAGCCCATGAGCGCCGTCGTGCTCGGCATGAAGCCGGAGCCGATGAGGAACAGGCCGGTCGTGAGGATGCCCGCGGCCGCGCCGCTCGCGCCGCCGAACGCCATGTTCGCCCAGTTCGGCAGTTCGACGTTCGCCCGGACGGTCTGGTCGGAGATGACGCGGAACACGAGCAGCGAGACGCTGAACAGGCCGAGGAAGCTGAATCCCGGGGCGTAGTCGTCGAACCAGGTGCCCCGCATGAGCAGCATGTTGAGCGGCTCCCAGAACGCGAGGGTGATCGTCCCGGCGGCGATGACGCAGATGAGATGGAGCATCGCGCTGAAGAAGCCCTGGTTCGCCCACCAGTAGGCGATCAGAAGGGTGATCGCGATAATGAGGAAGTTCAGGATGATCAGCATGGCGGGAGTTCCGTGTCGTGCGGGGTCGGAATCAGGCTCGGAGCCGGGAGGCCCGGAGCGTCCGGGCGGCGCCCGGTGGGAGCGAGCGATCGGTCAGCTCGTCGCCGACGCGTTCGGCTGTGGCGCGGGCGCCTTCTTGGCGCCGGACGACTTTCCGCCGCCGAGCACGCGCAGCACTTCCTCGATCGAGGTCTCGCCGCTGAGGACCTTGCTCATGGCGGCTTCCTGGAGGTAGATCATCTTGTGTCGCCGGGCGTGGGCCATCGCGCCCTTGAGGTCGCCGGCGGCGAGGAGTTTGCGGGCGTCCGCATCGACGACCATGACCTCCATCGCGCCGGTCAGGCCGAGGTAGCCCGTGCCGCCGCAGATCGGGCAGGGCTCGATCTTGTTCTTCACCTGGATCTTGCCGGACGGGCGATGAAGCTGCGAGACCTTGCCCGGCGCGAGCCCGAGCTTCTGGAGCTGCTCCGGCGACGGCGTGTAGGCCTGGCGGCACTGCGGGCACAGGGTGCGGAGCAGTCGCTGGCAGGTCACGAGGCGCAGGGCCCGCGTCGCCTGCTTCACGTCGCCGACCCGCTGCACCCATTCGCGGATGGCGTCGCCGACGGTCCCGGCATGGAAGGGCACGTAGATGAGCGGTCCCTGCGTGCCCGGCTCCGCCGCGACCTTCGCCGTCTCGGCATCCACGTCGTCGGCGACCATGACGATGTCCGGATCGCGCCGGAGGATCGACTGGAGGTTCGTCGCGAAGTCGACGTCCGGGTTGTTCGGGTCGAACGTCACCTGGTCGACGCCGTCGAGGCGTCCTTCGATCTCGCGCTCGAGCGTCTTGATGTTGCACGTGTACGGATCGTGCCGGTTCAGCATCGAGTACGACGTCGTCGCCAGACCCTGGCCGGGCGGGGCGGAGAGGATCACGATGCCGTGACGCTCGTGTTCCGGCTCGACGATGCGGATCGACTCGAGCTGAGCCGCGAGCAGGCCGAGTCCGTCGATGGGCTTGAGCAGGCGCTGCTGGCGGTCGAAGTCGATGCGGACCGACATCCCGGCCGACGAGCCGTACGTCATGAGATCCACGTCCGACGAGCCGTTCGGCGTCGAGACCCGGAACGAGCCGAGCTGGCGCTTGCGACGATCGGTCACGTCGACGCCGGCGAGGCCCTTGATGAAGTCGACCGCCTTGACGCCGTCCTCGGGCGACATGGCGTCGCGCCGGAAGCGGATGCCGTCGACGGTGTGCGCGGCCTGGCAGGCCTTGGACGTCACCGTGATCTCCAGCTTCGACGCCCGCGCCTCGACCGCGGACCCGACGAGTTCCTCGGCGAGCAGGTAGGTCAGCAGCGCCGGGTCCTCCTTGTCCGGAACCGGCACGTCGACGCCGTTCGACACGAAGTGGACCGTGACGGCGCGGGCGGCCCTCGCCTGGCGGCGCGTCTCCATCCGGGCGGCGAACGCCTGCTTCGCGAACAGGCTCATCTTCTCGCTCTCGGGGACGGCCTGGTTGCGCACCGTGATGTATGCGTAGAGGTCGCCGAACAGGATGGCGACGCCGACCGGCCAGCCGATCCAGAAGATCGGCACGAGCAGCATCGCGAGCAGGGCCGCGAAGCCGGCGGCGAGGTGGATGCCGTTCCATCCGCGACGGTTCAGGTGGTAGTAGCCCGCGTCCTTGTCGAGAATCGTCGAGACGACCCACGCCCACGGGAGGAAGGCGAGCAGCATCAGGAAGGGGTTCAGCGGGCTGGTCAGCTGGGTCGCTTGGGCCAGCAGCGGAATGATCGTCATGAGATCGCCGATCGGCTCAGGAGATGCCCTTGAGGCGCATCTTCAGTTCTTCGGGTTTCGGCGTCGCCTGCAGGGCGACCTTGTGGTGAATGTATTCCGCCTCCACGAGTTCCACAAGCGAACTGGTGAAGTCGATCATGCCTTCCGGGCGGCTCTGCCGGATGATGTCCAGCAGCTCGCCTTCGCGTCCCTCGAGGATGTACTTCTGGACGCCCGGCGTGTTGATGAGGATCTCGATCGCGGGAATGCGCCCGATGTTCTCGTGCAGGGTCGGCAGCAGCTTCTGGTAGACGATCGTCCGCAGGTTGTAGGCGAGAAGCTTGCGGATCTGCTCGCGCTCCGACTCCGGGAACAGGTCGTAGATGCGGCCGAACGTCTGCCAGGCCGAGGAGGCGTGAATCGTGCCGAACACGAGGTGACCCGTCTCGGCCGCGCGAATGGCGGCCTCGAACGTCTCGTGGTCGCGCATCTCGCCGACCAGCACGACGTCCGGGTTCTCGCGCACGAGGGCCCGCAGCGCCTCGTTGAAGTTGATGCAGTCGATGCCCACCTCGCGCTGGTTGATCGTCGCCTTCGAGTCCTTGAAGATGTACTCGATCGGATCCTCGATCGTCACGATGTGGACCCGCTTGCGCTCGTTGATGAACTGGAGCATCGACGCGATGCTCGTCGACTTGCCCGAGCCCGTCACGCCCGCGAACAGGATCAGGCCCTGCGCGCTCATCGCGATGTCGCCGAGGATCTCCGGGAGATACAGCGATTCGAACGACTTGATGTTCGACGTGATGAGGCGGGCCGCGATCGCCGGCTTGCCCCGCGTCATGAACAGGTTCACGCGAAACCGGTGGTCGTCGTCGTAGTCGTACGCGAAGTCGATCTGCCCGTGACGGTGAAAGTGACGGTACTGACCCTCGTCCAGCACGTCCTTGGCGATCTGGAACATGAGGTCCTCGGTGCACGAGTCCGTCTGGAGACTCTTCAGCGAGCCCCGCACCCGCACCTTCGGCGGCGAGGCCGTCTTCACGATGAGGTCCGAGGCCTCGAACTTGATGGTCGCGGCAAGAAAGGTCTCGAACATCCGTCGGCCTTCGCCGGCGACGGTGCCCTTGTCGTGATGCACGGGATCCGCGACGAGACCCTGTTCGGTGATGTTGGACACGCGACGGTACTCCAGCGTGAGGACGTGAGAAGAACGCGAACCGCTCAGACGGTCTGACGCGCAGATGCCGCCCGGGTTGCGTCGACTCCTGCATTCGCAGTCGATGCAACTCGGTTGCCCGGACTCCGCGCCGTCCGACCGTGACCGCCCCGCGACC
>JAGQOI010000409.1 GCA_020427625.1 Phycisphaerales bacterium
ATGACCTCGTTCACGGTCATGCAGTTCGTCGACAAGCTCATGGTCGGCCAGGTCGGGCCGCTCGAGGTCGCGGCCCAGGGCAACGGCGGCGTCTGGTCGTTCGTGCCCATCGCCGTCGGCATGGGCATTGTCACGGTCGTCAACACCTTCGTGAGCCAGAACTTCGGCGCCGGTCGACCCGAGGCCGGCCCGAAGTACGCCTGGGCCATGATCTGGCTCAGCCTCCTCATGTGGGTGCTCGTGCTGCTGCCCATGGCCGCGATCATGCCGCTCATCTTCGAGGCGATCACGTCGGACCGCGTCGCGGAGCCGGCACGCCTCATCGCGATGGAGACGGTCTACGCGCGCATCCTGCTGATCGGCGGCGCCGTCACGCTCATCGGGCGCGGCATGCACCACTACTTCTTCGGATTGCACCGGCCCAAGATCATCGCGGTGTCCGCGATCGTCGGCAACACCGTCAACGTCGGCGTGAACTACATCCTCATCTTCGGCGCGGCCGGGCTGCACCTGCCGTGGTTCGGCGGCATCGATCTGCCCGGCATCCCGGGCACGCCGGCGCTCGGACTCACCGGTGCCGCGCTGGGCACCGTCGCCGGCACCGTCTTCGAGGTGCTCATTCCGCTCGCGGTGTTCCTCGGGCCGAAGATGAACGCGGAACTGCGCACGCGTGCGCAGTGGCGTCCATCGCTGCGTCCGATGCGTGATCTGTGGCGTCTCGGGTGGCCGGCCGCGATGCAGTACGGCAACGAGCTGTTGTGCTGGACGCTGTTCATGACGGTGCTCGTCGGTCACTTCGGCGAGCTCCACATGACGGCGGGCTGGATCGCGATGACGTTCATGCATCTGAGTCTCATGCCGGCGGTCGGGTTCTCCGTCGCGGTCACGTCGCTGGTCGGCAAGTACATCGGTGCCGGGCGACCCGACGTCGCGGTCGCTCGCGCGCGCCTCGGGCTCGCGATGGCGGTCGGGTACATGACGGTCTGCGCGGTGCTGTTCGTCGTGTTCCGGCACGACCTCGCCGCCGTGTTCGTCGGCGGCGACGTCACGCCCGACGCGGCGGCGGAGATCATCCGCATCACCGGCGTCCTCCTCATCTGCGCCGCCGTCTTCCAGACGATCGATGCGTTCGGCATCGTCTACAGCGGCGCCCTTCGCGGCGCCGGCGACACGGTCTGGCCGGGCGTGATGACGATGATCCTGAGCTGGACGTTCATCGTCGGCGGCGGCGGCGCGTTCGTCGTGTTCTGGCCCGAACTCGAATCGCTCGGACCGTGGATCGGCGTGTCCGTGTACATCATCGTGTACGGCATCGTCATGTGCCGACGATTCGAGACCGGTCGGTGGCGCTCGATCCGCCTCCTCGACGATGCCGCGACGAGTGCGACGATCGGACCCGGCCCGCCGGCCGCGGAGGCGGACGCGTCGATCCGCGATCTGGCCGGAGAGATCGCCGCCGAAGTCGCCGCCGAGATCGAGGCGACCAACCCGGGCGGCTGATCGCCGTCGGGACCGTTCGAACGCACGACCCGCGTCGGCGCGATGCCGGCGCGGGTCGTGGTTCCATGGACGGGAGCGGGTCGTCGTCGATCAGGGACAGGCGCCCCACGCCGCGAGCAGGATGGCGAGGTCGGCGGGTCCGACGGCGTCGTCGCCGTTGAAGTCGGCCGGCGATCCGGGGTTCGGGCCCCAGGCGGCGAGGAGGGCCGCGAGATCGACGGGTCCGACCGTGCCGTCGCCGCTGATGTCGCCGAGGCAGGCGATGACGATCGCCTGCTCGACGACGAGGGTGACGGTGTGGGCCCGGTAGATGACGGAGTAGGCGCCCGGTCCGATGACCTCGTCGAATTCGCCGATGATGTCATCGGCATCGAGGATGGTGAACGTGTCGTGGATCTTGGGCACGAAGCCGTCGACGTAGGTGATCTTCAGCGTGCCGCCGAGGGATGCGAGTCCGTCGACGGTGAGCACGTCGTGCTCCGAGAACGGGATCTCGCCGGCGAGGTCGATCTCGAGAATGCCTTCGGGCTGCTGCGTGTAGTCGCCGTCGAGATCGAAGGGACCGACGCCGATGGCGGGGCGGAGGACGCCGGCTTCGTTGACGACATCGCCCGCGACGATGCCGATGCCGGTGAGGATGCCGGCGCCGAGGTCGAACAGGTCGTTCGTCATCTCCAGCGTGCCCTCGATGATGGTCTGTCCCCCGGTCTGGATGATGTTGTCGATGGAGCGGATCGTGCTGCCGGGCAGGACGTGGATGGTGCCCGCATTCGAGAAGTTGTTCGGGCCGTTGGGGTCGATTTCGAGGCGGACGGTCTGGTCCGCGATGATCGTGCCGCTGTTGAGGATGACGAGCGAGTTGTTGCCGAGCCGTCCCGAGCCGCGGATCGTGTTGCCGACGTTCTCGAACGTCTCGCCGCCGTTCCAGGCCGTGATGTAGTTCTCGAGGTGGTCGGAGAGGTTGATCACGCCGTCGCCGGTGAGCAGGACGCCGCCGGTGTTCTCGTTGTCGATGTACAGGAGCGTCGAGTTCGGGGCGGCGTCGAGGTTGATCGTGCCGGTGTTCTCGAAGCCGTCGCGGAGGCGCAGGTAGAGGCCGTTGGGGATGTCCATGGTGGCATCGAAGGTGCAGTCGAGGACGCTGGCGTCGGCGCCGAGCAGCGTGAAGAGGGCGGCGTTCGGGCTCGTGATCGTCGCGTGACGGAGAGCGGCGCCGCCGATGAACTCGACGAGCGACGCGTCGTTCTCGATCGTGCCGCCGCCGGCGCATTCGTACGTTCCCGCCTGGAGACGGAGCGTGCCGCCCGATTCCGCCCGCATGACGCCGTCGTGGATCATCACGGCGTCCGGATCGACCTCGAGGCGGACCGGCTGATCGGCGATGATCGTGCCGTGGTTCGTGATGGCGATGGAGTTGTTGCCGAGACGTCCGGACCCGCGGATCGTGTTGTCGACGTTCTCGAAGGTCTCGCCGCCGTTGTAGGCGGTGATGTAGTTCTCGAGGTGGTTGCCGAGGTGGATCGTGCCGCCGCCGGAGAGCTGCACGCCGGTGGTGTTGATGTTGTCGACGTAGAGCAGCGTGCCGTTGCCGGACGAAGCGAGGTGGATGTCGCCGGTGTTCACGACGGCGTCCGCGTACCGGACGCCGGCGCCGTTGAGCATCGTGAGCGTCGAGTTGAACGTGATGTCGTTGAGCAGTCCGACCGCGCCCGAGGCGAGGAATTGCGAGTCGGCGTCGCCGATGATGTCGCCGCCGAGGATGCCGAACCCGCTCACGAGGTTTCCCGTCGAGTTCACGAGCACGATGCTGCTGCCGGTGATGTCAACGACGGCGTTGCTCAGCGTGAGGGTCGCGTCGACGGCCTCGATGGCGCCGAGCGTGCTGTCGTACGTGCCGCCGAAGAGTTCCAGCGTCCCGCCCGCTTCGGCCCGGAGCAGGCCTTCGTTGAGCATGGTCGTGGCCGGGTCGATGTTGAGCGGCGCCGGCTGGTCGGCGCGGATCTCGCCGCGGTTGATGAGCTCCAGCCCGTTGTTGCCGATGCGTCCCGAGCCGCGGATGAGGTTGTCGACGTTGTCGAACAGCTCGCCGCCGTTCCACGGCGCCATGTAGTTCTCGATGTTGTTGCTCAGGTTGATCGTGCCCCCGCCGCTGAGCACGACGCCGCCGGTGTCCGCGTTGTCGATGTAGAACAGCGTTCCGTTCCCGCTCGACTGGAGGTTCACCTCGCCGAGGTTGACGAACGTGTCGATGAAGCGCGGGTTGATGGCGTTCGGCACGTCGAGGAATCCGTCGAGCACGACGTCCTCGAACGTCGTCGTGTTGGACGTGACGCGGAACCGACCCGGCTCGACCGGACCGATGCCGTTCACGCTGAGCAGCGTCCCGCCGTCGATGTGCGGCGAGCCGAGTTCGACGAGCGAGTTGCCGCGGGACTCGACGATGCCGGCGGTGTTGTCGACGAACTGCGCCGCCAGGTGAAGCGTCGCGCCGTTCGCGGCCCGGAGCGTGCCGTGGTTCACGAGCGTGGACCCGGCATCGACGACGAGCGGCGCGGCCGGCTGGTCGGCCGCGATCATGTGCTCGCTCGTGATCACGCTGATCGAGTTGTTCCCGATGAATCCGGACCCGCGCACGAGCGGGATCTGGAGGTCGAGCGTCTCGCCGCCGTTCCAGGCGAAGATGTAGTTCTGGGTGTTCGCGCCGAGGTTGATCGTGCCCGGTCCGGTGATGGTCAGGCCGCTCGTGTCGACGTTGTCGACGTAGATCGCCGCCGCGTTCCCGGTGGAGAGCAGGTCGAGGTCGCCCTGGATCGACAGCGTGTCCTGGAAGCGAGGCTGCATGCTGTTCGGGATCTCCATCGTGCCGACGAGGGTGACGTCGCGGAACGTGACCGTGTTGCCGATGGTCCGGAACACGCCGCTGCCGAAGCCGGTGAGCGTGCTGAACTGGAGGGTCGAGCCGCCGGCGAACTCCACGACGGATCCGTCGGCCGCCTCGATGACGCCGCCGCCGCCGAGCGTCGTTCCGTTCTCGTAGATGCCCGCTGCGAAGCGGAGCGTCCCGCCGTTCTGCGCGGCCCACAGTCCGTGGTTGACGGTGACGACGCTGTCACGGGGATCGAGCGTGAGCGGGACGTCGGGATGGATGCCGGCCATCTCGCCGTAGTTGATGAGTTCGAGGAGGTTGCCGCCGATGGAACCCGCGCCCTCGATGCGGCTCGGTCCTTCGTTGAAGAGTCGTTCGGCGGCCGCGCCGGTCCAGCCCGAGATGATGTTGGCGGAATGGGCGGACAGATGGATGACGCCGGGGTTCTGGTTCGCGTTGCCGAGGAGGAGTTGGCCGCCGTCCGCGTACAGGGCCGCGCCGCCATCGAGGATCACCATGCCCTCGTTGCTGATGAAGCCGGTGGACGTGTCGCCGTCGTCGGCGGTGATGCGCAGGGATCGCGATCCGGGGATGAGCACGCTCGCGCCGGGCGCGAGGCCCATGCGGTCGATCCAGACCGACGCGTCGATCGTCGGACCGCCGGCGCCGGGGATGATGACGGCGTAGGTGTTCGCGCCGTTGGTGGGGATGCCGACCGGATTCCAGTTCAGCGCGACATTCCAACTGCTGCTGACGCCACCCTCCCAGGTGACGACGAGCTGATCGGCCGACGCGGACCCGGCGAGGACCCCGAACGTCGTGGCGGCGGCCAGAACCGGCCCGGTGAGGCGATCACGGGATGAGACTCGTTGCATCGGCGGAACCCCTTCGTTCTCTCTCGTCACGTCAAGCGGCCGCCTCTTTCCCAGAGGGGCGGCATGCCGGTCGACTCGGTAGACATATGTACCCATGCCAACATGATTGCCGGGACGAGTCAAGGTTGGACCCGTCGAAAGGCCGCGGAATCGGGTGCCGCACCCGGAACCTGGGGACGTTCGGCGCGATGGCGCGTCGGGTGTCGGGCCGGTTCCGGGGCTCGTACCGGGGTTGGTCCGGGTGGTGCCGGGGATTGGACGGGGGGGTTGGATGGGCTCGGATTGGCCCGGGCGTGGCGGGTGCTCTATACTGCGTGATTCGCCCGGCGTTCCCGGGCGGCTCTCAGTTCCCAGTCCGACCGGAGGCCTGCATCCCGTGAGTCACGACGCTCTTGACACGCTCATCGGCGCCAGCGAGTCCGCCGGCGACCCGAAGGCCGCCGCGACCCATTTCCAGGCCGGCGTGGCGAGCGAGGAGGCGGGCGACAAGCTTGCCGCCATCGCCTCGTATCGCAAGGCCGCGCAGCTCGACAACGACAGTTTCGACGCGAAGTTCCGCCTCGCGTATCTCCTCGACCTGGTCGGCGAGGAGGACGAGTCGGTCGCGTTGTACGAGACCATCTGCAACCGGGGCCCGGCGCCGGTGAACGCGCTGCTCAACCTGTCGGTCCTCTACGAAGACCGCGGCGAGATCGGTCGCGCGGAGAAGTGCCTGCGTCAGATCGTCGACACGAACCCGACGCACGCCCGCGCCCGTCTGTTCATGAAGGACGTGCAGGCGTCGCGCGACATGTACTACGACGAGGAGCAGGCCCGCGACCTCGCGAAGCGCAACGCGCTGCTCGATACGCCGGTGACGGATTTCGAGTTGTCCGTCCGCGCCCGCAACTGCCTCAAGAAGATGCAGATCCGCACGCTCGGCGACCTCCTCAAGACGACCGAGGCCGAACTGCTGTCGTACAAGAACTTCGGCGAAACGTCGCTCGTCGAGATCAAGAGCATGCTCGCGTCCAAGGGACTGCGCCTCGGCCAGGCCCTCGACGGTCCGATGAGCCGCGGCCGTCGCGAGATCTACGAGCAGCTCAAGGGCCGCGCGTCCGAAGCCGTGCTCAACAAGCCGGTGTCGGTGCTCGACCTGTCGG
>JAGQOI010000410.1 GCA_020427625.1 Phycisphaerales bacterium
ATGTTCGGCGGACGCACCGGCGACGCGCTCACCTGGGGCACGGTCGCGGCGTTCGCGTTGTATCTCGTCGTCGCGATCGGGCTGAACGTGATGGATGACGCGGCGGTCGAGTCGAAGACGGCCGCGGCGGCCGGCTCGGCCGGGGCGCCGATCACGCCGACGGATCCGGTGACGCCCGCGGCGCCGGACGGCACCCGCATCACGCCGAGTTCCGAAGCGGTCAAGAGCATGACGCCGGAGCAGCTCGAGGCGATCCGCAAGATGCAGGAGAGCCTGCTCAGCAACACGCCCGGCGGCAGCCTGCCCGGCGTCGACGTGCTGAAGAAGCAGCAGGAAGAGGATGCCGCGAAGAAGAACGCGACGCCTCCGGCCGACGGCGGGTCGACGGTCACGCCGGGCTCCGAGGCGGCGAAGAACATGACGCCGGAACAACTCGAGGCGATCGAGAAGATGCGTCGGGAACTGCTCGGCAACCAGGGTGGCGGATCGACGCCCCCGCAGGAGCCGGGCACGTCCGGCGGCGGAGCCTGACCGGATGATCCGATCGATGACCGGATTCGGCTCGGCCTCGACCGAGGTCGGCGGTTCCCACTACGTCGTCGAGATCCGTTCTCTCAACAACCGCTACCTCAAGGTGCAGGTCCGCCTGCCCGAGGAGTTGCAGGGTCTTGAGGGCGAACTCGAGTCCCTGGTGTCGAAGCGTCTCACGCGGGGCAGCATCGTGGTGACGGTGCGTCTCGCCGACAACTCGGCGGAGGCGGCCGCGAAGATCAACGTACGGGCCGTCGAGCGCTATCTCGACCAGTTGCTCGCCGTCCCCCGCATCGATCACGACTCGACCCGGGTCGACCTGGGCACGCTGCTCAGTCTGCCGGGCGTGATCGTCGTCGACACCGGCGAGGACCGGCTCGCGCGGGCCCGCGAGGCCCTGCTCGGCCTGGCCGGGGAGGCGTGCGACCATCTGCTCGTCATGCGCACGCGCGAGGGCGGCGACCTCCAGGCCGAGTTGCACCGGCACTGCGACGTCATCGCCGACCGTCTGGAGTTCATCACCGAGCACGCGCCGCGCGTCGTCACGCTCTACCAGGACCGGCTCCGCCAGCGGATGAACATGCTCCTGTCGGAGATCGGCAGCGAGGCTCGCGACGAGGATCTTCTCCGCGAGGTCGCGACCTTCGCCGAGCGCGCCGACATCGCCGAGGAGATCTCGCGTCTCGGCGGGCACCTCGATCACTTCCGCAGCATCATCGATTCCGACGCCGACGACCCGGCCGGGCGCACGCTGGACTTCATCACCCAGGAGATGCTCCGCGAAGCGAACACGATGGGCAGCAAGTGTCTGGACGGCGACATCGCCCGTCGCACCGTCGAGATCAAGGGCGCGATCGACCGCATCAAGGAACAGGTTCAGAACGTCGAGTAGCGCCGCCGGACCAACGCCCCGAGATCCCGGACACGGCGACGATGCCCGGACCGCCCGACGAACCTCCCTCGAACGGACCCGCCCCGACCGTGTCACCCCACGATTCGTCGCACCGCGAACAGTTCGGACGGTACGAACTCGCGACCGTGCTCAGTCACTACGAACTCGGGCGCATCACGTCCATCCGGCGCTTCCCGCGGGGATCGCGTCGATCGCCCAAGGTGCACATCACGGCGGGCGACGGCGAGTTCCTGCTCAAACGCCGCGCGCCGGGACGGGACGACCCCTACCGCGTCGCGTTCGCGCACGCCATCCAACTCCATCTCGGGGAACGCGGGTTCCCGATCGCCGATCTCATCGGCACGCGGGTGGAGAACAACTCGCTTCTGCAACTCGAGGGCCGGACGTACGAGATGTTCCGGTTCTGTCCCGGGCGTCACGCGTCGCGGACGGCGTCGCACGCGCGTCGGGCGGGCGAACTCATGGGCCGCATGCATCGGCTCCTCGTCGATTGCCGCCCGACCTTCGATTCGCCGGTCGGCAGCTATCACGACGTGCCCGGCGCGGGGGCGACGATCCGCTCGCTGCCCGACCGCATCCTCGCCCGCGAGCCCGATCTCGATCGCGCCGAACTCCGGCGCACCAGCGCGTTCCTCGTCGAGGTCTACGAGGAAGCGACCGAACAGGTCCGCGTCGCCGGGTTCCGATCCTTCGGGCGGGAGATCATTCACGGCGACTACCATCCCGGCAACCTGCTCTTCCGAGGCGAGGAGATCGCGGCCCTGCTCGACTTCGACTCCGCCCGCATCGA
The DNA here is from genome assembly GCA_020427625.1 of Phycisphaerales bacterium. Taxonomy (GTDB): domain Bacteria; phylum Planctomycetota; class Phycisphaerae; order Phycisphaerales; family SM1A02; genus JAGQOI01. Next base: position 2,235 of record JAGQOI010000410.1, read on the forward strand.
ACCCCGACTCGTCGACGTCGCCAACGGCGCCCTCCAGTTCGCCATGGAAATGACCGACCCCACCGACCCCCGAGACTGGCCGGACGGTCTCGACGGCGAACGGATCCACGCGTTCGTGGGCGGCTACGATGCTGGTGCGGGCGCGGCACTCGACGACCGCGAACTCGACGCCCTGCCCTGGCTCATGCTGGAGGGTCTCATCATGGAGAGCGTCATCCCCATCGCCAACGAGGGACGATTCGCCCGAATCCCCGGATCCGCCTTCCTCGACATGATCGCACGCAAGGCCGAGTGGCTGGCGAATC
>JAGQOI010000411.1 GCA_020427625.1 Phycisphaerales bacterium
ATCGGCTCCCACCTGTCCGAACGCCTCGTTCGCAGCGGTCGCCGCGTCATCGGTCTCGACAACTTCGCCGACTTCTACCCGCGGGCCGCCAAGGAACGAAACCTCGCGGCCATCGATGCCGCCGATGCCGGCGACACATTCACATTCATCGAGGGCGATATCCGAGATGCCGCCCTCGTCGGTGAACTCATGGCAAGCCATGCGCCGGACGCGATCATTCACATCGCGGCGATGGCCGGGGTGAGACCGTCGATCGAGAATCCCCGCCTGTACAGCGAGGTCAATGTCGACGGCACGGTGACGCTCCTCGATGCCGCGGCCGGCGCGGGCGTGCGGTCGTTCGTCTTCGCGTCCAGTTCGAGCGTCTACGGCAACAACGACACCGTTCCCTTCGCCGAAACGCACGACGTCAACGAGCCCATCAGCCCGTACGCGGCGACCAAGCGGGCGGGCGAACTGCTGTGCCACGCGCACTGGTCGTTGCACCGGCTTCCCATCGCGTGCCTGCGGTTCTTCACCGTCTACGGTCCGCGGCAGCGCCCGGACCTGGCGATCATGAAGTTCATGCGGATGATCGCGGCCGGCGAGCCCATTCCGGTGTTCGGCGACGGCTCGACGAGTCGCGACTACACCTACATCGACGACATCATCGACGGCGTGGTCGCCGCGCTGGAACGCGCCGATCGCTTCCGCATCTACAACCTCGGCGGCAACCGTCCGGTGTCGTTGTCGGACCTCATCGCGGCGATCGAGACGACGATGGCGATGCCGGCGAACATCCGTCGTCTGCCGCTTCAGCCGGGCGACGTGCAGCGCACCTTCGCCGACCTCACCCGGTCCGGCGCGGAACTCGACTACCACCCGCGGACGACCCTCGAGGAGGGGCTCGCGCGGCAATGGGCGTGGGTGCGCGGGCACCCGTGACTCAGCGCGCGGCTCGGAGTTCCGCGTCCATGCCCGCGAGCGCGCGCTGACCGGCGCGATCCGCGACGCTGACGACGATCGCCACCACGAAGCCGACGACGAACGCCGGCAGCAGCACGTCCAGCGCATCGAGGTAGCCGGCGATCGTCGGCAGGCCGGCGGCGGTCAGCGCCGGCGGCGCGACGAACTTCATCAGCGGCACCATGAGGAACCCGGCCGTCATCGCCCACTTGGCGCCCCGCGCGGTGAGCCGCGACCAGTAGAGGCTGAGGATCATGGTCGGACAGAACGTCGCGGCGATGCCGGACCATCCGAAGATCACGATCCAGAACAGCGGCTCGTTGCGGTCGCGCAGCAGGATCGCGATGCCGATCGCGAAGGCGATGAGCGAGAGACCGACCGTGACCTTGTGGCTCAGCGAGAGCAGGCGCTCGTCGCTCATGTCGGGATGCCGGACCTTCTGCCAGTAGTCGCGGACGCCCGCGCTCGACGCGACGACGAGCAGCGAATCGATCGTCGACATGATGGCGCTGAGGACCATCGCGATGAACACGCCGGTGAAGAACGCGGGCAGCAGTTCCAGCGCCATGTGCGGCAGCACGCTCTCCTTCACCGCGTCGAGATCCGCCAGCATCCCGGCGCCGGCGAGCGCCTCGGGCGAATACGTCGCGCGTCCGATCATGCCGACGAGGACCGCGCCGCCGTCGGCCAGGATCGTCCATGTCAGCGCGGTGATCGTGCCCGGCAGGATCTGGCGGGTGTTGCGCAGCGAGATGAACCGGACGAAGACCTGCGGCGATCCGAGAAACCCGATGCCGATCGCGACGAGCCCGATGACGGACACGATCGTCGCCGTCGTCCAGCCGCCCGTCGACGCCCCGCTCGCGCCCGGGCCGTGCAGCGACAACAGGTGCGGGTCGATCGCCCGCAGCGCGTCGGTCACGTTGACGATGCCGCCCATGTGCAACAGGCCGACGATCGGCAGCGCGATCAGGCCGATCAGCATGAGCAGGCCCTGGAACACGTCCGACCACACCACCGCCGTGAAGCCGCCGCGGGTGACGTAGAGCATGACGACGCCGAACCCGACGCCCGCGCCGACGAAGTGGTTCCAGCCGAGGAAGTAGTGGAAGGCGCCGCCGGTCGCGAAGACCTGGGCGGCCGTGTAGATCGGGACGAAGATGACCAGCGCGCCGGCCGCGATCAGGCGCAGCCCGTGACCGCTGTCACGAAGACGCGATTCAAGGTAGTCCGGCACCGTGATCGAATCGTACGAGTCGGTCAGGCGCTTGAAACGACGGGCCATGAAGATCCACGCGCCGCCGACGCCGATCAGCTCGCCGAGCACGACCCAGAGGGCCTGCGCGCCTATCGCGTACCCCATGCCCGTCAACCCGAGCAGAAGCCATGCGGACTCGCCGGTCGCCCGCGCCGAGAACGCGACGTTGAAGAACCCGAGCGTCTTGCCCGACGCGTAGTAGTCGCGGATCGAGTGCGTCCGCCGCGACGCGAGATGGCCGATGACGATCAGGACCGTGGCGTACAGCGCGATGGCCAGCAGTTTCATGGCGAAATCGATGAGGCACCTCTCTGTGCTCGGGAACGGATCCGATCGCGCCGGACGACCGGCGACCACCATAGTCTACTGCACGGATCCATGATGCTCCGGCGTCGACGACTGGCGCACCCGTCACGATTCGACGCGGTAGAATCCCACCATGATCGACACCCCTCGCATCGTCCAGATCGCCGGGCGACCGGCCGCGCTCCTTCGACTGACGATCCCGCGGTCCGAGATCCAGACCGTCATGGGACCCGCCATCGGCGAAGTCATGTCGACCGTCGCGCAACAGGGCGTCGCCGCGACCGGTCCGGTCTTCACGCATCATCTCGCGATGGATCCCGCGACGTTCGATTTCGAAGTGGGCGTGACCGTCGCGACGCCGATCAGGCCCGCAGGGCGCGTGCGCCTCGGCATGTGGCCGGGCATGCGTGCCGCGCAGACCGTCTACCGCGGACCCTATGAAGGTCTCGGCGCGGCCTGGGGCGAGTTCGATGCCTGGATCGCCGCTCAGGGTCTCGCTGCCGCGCCCGATCTGTGGGAGTGCTATCTCGCCGGACCGGAGTCGGGCCCGGATCCGACGACCTGGCGCACGGAACTGAATCGCCCGCTGGTCGGCTGATGCCGCTGGTTGCCGCGACCGCTCAGCCCGTGCTCTGCATGGCGGCGGCGATGCCGTTGATGCTCAGGAACAGGAGGCGGCGGAGCGCGTCGTCCACGGCGCCCCTCTGTCGCGCGCGGCTCATGAGTTCGAGTTGCAGCAGGTGCACGACGTCGGCGTACGGGTTGCGGTCGAGGATCGTGCGTCGGATCACCGGTCGGGTCGCGAGGAGGTGTGTCGATCGCGTGACGCGATTGATGGCGTCGACCGATCGTTCCAGTTCGGCCGCGATCATCGCGCCGACCGCGTCGGCGCCGGGCGCCTGACGGGCGTAGCGGGCCAGGATGTGCGGGCGCGTGCGGGCGAGTTCCAGTTCCGCGTTGTCGATCAGGGCGCGGAAGAACGGCCACGCGGCGTAGAGGCTCTGGAGCCGCGCCTCGCCGCCGGCGTCGCACTCGTCCGCGAGCGCGGTGCCGATGCCGAACCAGCCGGGCACGTTGGCGCGGACCTGCGTCCAGGCGAACACCCACGGAATCGCCCGCAGGTTGTCGATGCCCTTGACGCCGCCGGCGCGCGACACCGGACGCGACGCGATGGGGAGGTGGCTGATGTGCTCGATCGGCGTCGCCGCCGCGTACCAGGTCCAGAAGTCCGGATGATCGACGAGTTCCCGATAGCGCGCCATCCCGCGCGCGGCCAGGCGCGCGACGAGTTCGAGGTGCGCCGGATCCGGTTCCGGCGCGTGCTCGGCCGGCGTCCGCGAGACACCTGACGGCGACGCGAGCAGCATCGCGCCGATGACCTGAGATCGGACGAGCGTCGAGCAGGGAAAGAGCGTAGATCTCGGCGGTCCCCGTACCACTAAAAAAAAAACTCCTCCCCCCCCGCTCCCCCACCCCCACCCCCCCCCGCACCCCCCTCCCCACACCCATCCGCCCACCCCTCACACCCCCTCTCGC
>JAGQOI010000412.1 GCA_020427625.1 Phycisphaerales bacterium
CGCCTCGCCGGTCGCGGCCAGCGCGAACACGAGGCCGGCGGCGACGCCGATCGCGCCGCGAGGGCCGCGCGTCGGGGATCGGGAACCGTCGAATCGGATCGGATGGTGGGACACGACAATCTCCGGTGGGGATGGCGGCGTTTCGGATCGGCGTATCGGACGTCGTGCCGCGGTCGGCCGCCTGATCATCGTGCCGGGTCGTCGTCCCGCGGCGACACCGACGGCCGCCCGCCTTCGTGCATCCCCTCCCGACACGATACGCAGGAAACCGGTCCGGGTCGGACGGAAATCCGACCCGCGCGGAATCGGCGCGCCGGCGCGCCGATGCCGCGCGGCCGGTCGGCCGGAACGTATCGACCCATGACCGCCAATGAATTCAGTAACTCACTGATGTAAAACGACTTGCACTAGAAAAACCGTCGTTTCGCGAGCATCGGGGCGTGCTCCGGGGAAATCGCATTCAAAACCGCGGCGTGCGGCTTCCATCCCTGGGGAACCGTGCTAGACTTCCACCGGTTCGCCTTTCATATGCCCCCGGAAGGGCTCGGCTCAAGCACTGCTTTGACGCCGGGCTCTTTTTTTCTACCCTCGTCGTTTCTCCACCGGCGTCCTCCGAGGGGTCCGCGCCGTTGAGTCGGATCCAGTGGTGGCCGCCGCGCGGCACCATGATGCGAGGAGCGGCCGGTGACGCCGGGATCGTCCATGCAACCCCCCTTCCTCCGCACGCTTCACGCGCTGCGCCGTCGGCTCCCGATGCCCAATGGGCACTGGGCCCGGCGCCTCATCCTCAGCGTGATCGTCGGCACCGTCGCCGGTCTCGTCTCGGCCGGACTCGAGGACCTGCTGCGACTCGGCACCGATCACTTCATCGGTACCGCGCGTCACGTGGGCGACGCGAGCATCTTCGAGTTCCGGTGGCCGGTCCTGGTCATGCCGACGGTCGGCGGCCTCATCGGCGGGCTCGTCCTCGCGTTCCTGCTCAACGGCGACCGCACGCACGGCGTCGTCGAGTACACGAACGCCTTTCACCGGCAGATGGGCCGGCTCCGCCTGCGCCGACCCGTCATCAACGCGCTCGGCTCCATCGCCACCATCTCCTCCGGCGGCTCGGCCGGCATGGAAGGTCCGATTTCCGCGCTCGGCGCGGCGATCGGCTCCACCTTCAGCCGCCTCTTCCCGCTCACGCCGCAGGATCGGCGCGTGCTCCTCGTCGCCGGATGCGCGGCGGGCATCGGCGCGATCTTCCGCACTCCGCTCGGCGGCGCGTTGTTCGCCGCGAGCGTGCTCTACAGCGACCCCGAGTTCGAGGGCGACGCCCTCGTCTCCTCCGTCGTCGCCTCGGTCATGAGTTACGCGACGTTCGTGTCGATCTGGGGCGCGGGCGAGACCCTGCTGCCCAAGGCGTCGGCCCTGCGCTTCGAGTCGGCGGTCGAACTCATCCCCTACGCCGTGCTCGGACCGGTGTGCGGCGTCATGGGCATCTTCTTCTACGGGTGCATGCACACCGTCGAGCACCGACTCGTGCGCCGGTGGCCGCTGCCGATCTGGCTGCTGCCGGCGTTCGGCGGCCTGCTCACCGGCGTGCTCGCCTGCATCCTCCCCCAGGTCATGGACGGGCGCTACCTGTTCCTGCAGAACGCACTCGACCCGGCGTTCTACACGCCCCTCGGCTGGAGTCTGCTGAAGTGGTCGGCGCTCTTCGCCGCCGTCGCCGTGCTCAAGTGCGTCGCGACCGCCTGCACGGTCGGCTCCGGCATGCCGGGCGGCGTGCTCGGCCCGTCCGTCGCCGTCGGCGGCGCGACCGGCGGCGCGATCGGCGCCCTCGCGATCGCCGTCGCGCCCGAAGGCATGTTCGATCCTTCGCTGCAGTACGCACTCATTCCCGTCGGCATGGGCGGCGTCGTCGCCTGCGCGATGGGGACGCCCCTCGCGGCGGTCGTGATGGTCACCGAGATGACCGGCAGTTACGGTCTCATCGCGCCGCTCATGCTCGTGTGCATCACGAGCTACGTCATCGGTCGCCGCTGGTCGCTGAATCCCGCGCAGGTCCGTTCGAGCGTCGAATCCCCGGCCCACCTCGCCGACCCGATCATCCACACGCTCGAGTCGTGGACGGTCGGGCACCTGATGGAGTCGAACTGGGCGCTCACCGTCCCGCCCAACACGGGCCTGGACGAACTCGCCGCGCGCATCGAACCGGGCACGCGTCCGGTGTTCGCCGTCGCCGAGGCGGGCGAGTTGCTCGGCGTCGTCTCGGTCGCGGACATCACGGCGATCGGCGCCGAGAGCGCCTCGGGACTTCCCGGGCTGCTCGTCGCGTCGGACATCATGACGCCGTCGTCGGACCTCGTCGTCGTGCATCCGGAGAGTCAGCTCTACGACGCGTTGACGCTGTTCGGCCGGACGAATCACGAGGTCCTGCCCGTGTTCTCGCGCCGGCGCCGAGCCTGGGTCGGCATGCTCAGCCGCCGCAGCGTCGTCGACCGGCTCCGCGCGCACTTCGAGGAGGCGCGGGAGGCGATGCTCGAGGAGCACATCGGTCTGGCCGCGATCGGGCGCGACCTCCAGATGCAGCAGCTCATGATGACCATCTCGCCGGTCCGGACCGAACGGGTCCAGCGCCTCTTCGTCCCGATCGACGCGATCGGCAAGTCGCTCCGTGAAACCGATTTCCGTCGTCGCTACGGCGCCAACGTGATCGCCGTCGAACAGCGCGACGGCTCCTGCCAGTGCCCGCCCGACCTCGACGCGCCCCTGCGGACCGAGCAGCGCCTGCTCGTCATCATCGAGGATCGACCCGAGCCCGAGACCGACTGACCCGTTCGGACGTGTCCTCGATTCGCACCGCGCGGACAGGTCCCGGCCTCGCTCGGATAGCATGATAGAGGTGCCGCGGTCCATCGCCGGTCCGCGGAGGAGGTGCTCCATGCTCGACGTCCTGCTCGCACACGACGCGCTCGTCTTCACGATTCCCGCGCTGGTCGGTACGCTCGTCTTCCTCGTGAAGCTCGGACTCATGGCCATCGGCGGCGACGGCGGCGATCTCGACGTCGATCTCGAACTCGACGGCGGACTCGGGGATGCCGGACTCGGCGACGCGGCACACGGTGACTCGACCGACGCGTTCAACCTGCTGTCCATCCAGGCCATCGCGACCTTCCTCATGGGCTTCGGCTGGGGCGGACTCGGCGCGTGGAAGGGACTCGGCTGGGAGATTCCGACGAGTCTTCTCGCCGGCGCCGTGTTCGGTGCCGCGCTCATGTGGCTTCTCGGCATCCTCATGAAGCTCATCGTCGACCTGCAGTCCAGCGGACACGTGCGCCTGCGTCACGCCGTCGGCGTCGAAGGCGTCGTCTACACGAACATTCCCGCCGCCGGCGCCGGCACGGGACAGGTCCGCGTCGTCGTGGACCAGCGATCCCGCATCTACACCGCCGCGTCCGAAGGCGAAGCCCTGCCGACCGGCACGTCCGTCATCGTCGTCCAGGTCCGTGAGGATCGAATCCTCAGCGTCGCCCGCGCCTGATCCGAGGCGACGAACCATCGCCACGCCCACACCCGCGGCCGCGCCGGACGCCCGACCGCCACCGTCCAGAGGGAGACCCATCCATGCCCACCACGTTCCTCGCCATCGAACCCGTCTGGCTGCTCGGCGGCGTCGGCGCCGTCGTGCTCGTGCTCATCTTCGCCGGTGCGTTCATCGCCTCCCGGTACAAGCGGTGTCCGTCGAACCGGATCCTCGTGAAGTACGGACGGGTCGCCGGCTCGAAGGCCGCGGCGTGCCATCACGGCGGCGGCACGTTCGTCTTCCCCCTCATCCAGGACTACGCCTATCTCAGTCTCGAGCCGCAGGTCATCGAGATCCCGCTCGAAGGCGCGCTGTCGCTCAACAACATCCGCGTCAACGTGCCCGCGACGTTCACCGTCGGCATCTCGACCGACCCGGTCCTCATGAACAACGCGGCCGAGCGTCTGCTCTTCCTCGACGACCGCAAGATCCGCGAGCAGGCCCAGGACATCATCCTCGGCCAGCTCCGACTCGTCATCGCGACCCTCTCCATCGAGGAGATCAACAAGGATCGCGAGAAGTTCATGTCCCTCATCAACGAGAACGTGGGACAGGAGATCAACAAGATCGGTCTCGAACTGATCAACGTGAACATCCGCGACATCACGGACGAGAGCGGGTACATCTCGGCGATCGGCCAGCAGGCCGCGGCCGAGGCCATCAATCGCGCCAAGGTCGACGTCGCCGGCGAGGAGCGTGACGGTGCGACGGGCGAGGCGATGGCGAACCGCGAGAAGGTCGTCAACGTCTCCCGCGAATCCGCCATGGCCGCCGAAGGCCGCAAGAAGGCCGAGCAGTCGCAGCGCATCGCCATCGCCGCCCTCGAAGCGGAGGCGATCACCGGCGAGGCCGAGTCGAAGCGCAATCAGGAAATCGCCATCGCCCAGCGCGACGCCGAGACCGCCGCCGCCCGCAAGAACGCCGAGCGTGACCAGCGCGTCCAGATCGCCGACGCCGAAGCGACCGCGATCGACGGCGAGAACACGTCGAACGCGCAGATCGCCGAGTCCAACGCCCGTCTCGCCGAGATCCGCGCCGAGGCGCGTCGTCGCGGCGACGTCGCCAACGCGACCGCCCAGGAGGCCATCCTTCGCGCCGAGCGCGAGCAGGAACTCGCGCGTCTGTCCAAGGACACCCTCGCGCCGCAGGAGATCGAGAAGCAGCGCATCGAGATCGCCGCCGAAGCCGAGGCCGAGAAGCGTCGGCGCGTCGCGAAGGGTGAAGCCGACGCGGTGCTGCTGAAGTACGAGGCCGAGGCCGCGGGCATCCGCAAGGTGCTCGAAGCGAAGGCCGAGGGCTATCGCGAGCTCATGGTCGCCTGCACGGAGAACCCGCAGATCGCGCCGACGCTGCTCATGATCGAGCAGCTCCCGCAACTCGTCGCCGAGCAGGTCAAGGCAATCCAGAACCTCAAGATCGACAAGATCACGGTCTGGGATTCCGGCAATCACGGCAACGGCGGCGGCTCGACCGCGAACTTCCTGTCGGGTCTCATCGGCTCGTTGCCCGCGATGCACGACCTGGCCGCCCAGGCCGGCATCGAACTGCCCGACGTCCTCGGCCGCGTCCGTCGCCAGCAGCCGACGAGCGATTCCGAACGCCTCGACCTCAAGCGCGTCGCGAAGAACACCCCCGGCGACCCCGGCGGCACCTCCGCCTGATCCTCGATCGACCGCAGCCAACCACCACGGGGACGGCACCACGCCGTCCCCGTTCTCATTGCCCCGCGCGGCCCGTCGTCCCGGGACAGTTCCCCCGGGGAACTGTCCCATCCAACGACCATCGCACCACACGTGGCACTTCGTTCTGACGATGCCCGTAGTCCCGGGACAGTTCCCCCGGGGAACTGTCCCATCCAACGACCATCGC
>JAGQOI010000413.1 GCA_020427625.1 Phycisphaerales bacterium
GTCTACCTCGCAACGGCGGCGGCGATCGGGTGGCCGGCGCGCCGTTTGATCGCACTGCCGCTGTCTCCGGGCATGACGATGTACAAAGTCCTGATGACGATCGTCGCGCGGGTCGAGGCGCGTCGTGATCCCGGCCGGCGCGGCGGGCTCGGCTTCCTTCTCCCGCTCGTCGCGCTCGCGCCGCTTGCATTCCTGTCGCCCGTCGACCGGACATGGACCGCGATCGCGGCGGCGCTGGCGGCGGCCTCGATCCTGCTCGCGTCGCGCCACGCGGCCGCGCGTCCCGCCCGCATCGGCATCGCGGTGCAGGGCTGGCTCGCGGCGATCTGCGTCGTGGATGCGATGTATCTCGTCGCGCTCGACGAGGTGGCGTTCGCGGCCGTCGCCGCGGGATGCTTCGTGCTGACGCGTCTCGGACACCGTGTCATCGTGGGGACCTGATCGTGGCGCACCGCACGCTCGTCATCAACGTCGTCGGCCTGAACGCATCGCTCATCGGCGACGCCTCGCCGCGCCTGCGGGCGTTCCGCGACGGCGCCCACGTCTCGCACCTCGTGCCCGATCTGCCCGCCGTGACGTGCACGTCGCAGGCGAGCATGCTCACCGGCGCGATGCCTGCCGCGCACGGCATCGTCGGCAACGGCTGGTACGACCGCGACCTCGCGGACGTGCAGTTCTGGAAGCAGTCGAACCACCTGGTGCGGGGTCCGAAGGTCTGGGAGACGGCGCGATCGCGCGATGCGTCGGTGACGTGCGCGAAGATGTTCTGGTGGTACAACATGTATTCGAGCGCGGACTGGTCGGTCACGCCGCGACCGATCTACAAGGCGGACGGGCGGAAGATCCCCAACGTCTACGCCCATCCCGCCGGTCTCGACGATGCCTTGCAGCGCGAGCTCGGACGGTTCCCGCTGTTCAATTTCTGGGGACCGGCGGCCTCGATCGCCTCGACGACGTGGATCGCCGAGTCGACGATGCGTGTCGACGAGCGCTTCGATCCGACCCTGACGCTCGTCTATCTCCCCCACCTCGACTACGCGCTCCAGAAACTGGGCCCGGATCACCCGGACGTGCCCGCGCAGGTCGCCGCCGTCGACGCCGTCGTCGGGCGTCTGCTCGACCACTTCGAGGCGCGGGACGTGCGGGTGATGATCGTGTCGGAGTACGGCATCGAACCGGTCGATCGCGCGGTGTCGATCAACCGGGTGCTCCGCGACGACGGACACCTCGCCGTGCGCGTGGAGGACGGGCGCGAGCTGCTCGATCCCGGCGCCGGCGCGGCATTCGCGGTCGCCGACCACCAGATCGCGCACGTGTACGTGAACGATGCGAGCCGCGTCGACACCGTGCGCACGCTGCTGGAGTCGACGGCCGGCATCGCGGCGGTCCTCGACCGGGACGCGCAGCGCGGGCTGGGTCTGGATCATGCGCGGGCGGGCGAGTTGCTGGCGGTCGCCTCGCCGGCGTCGTGGTTCGCGTACCGCTACTGGGAGGACGACGCCCGTGCGCCGGACTTCGCGCGGACGGTCGACATCCACCGCAAGCCGGGCTACGACCCGCTGGAGTTGTTCATCGATCCGGCGCTGTCGCTGCCGAGGGCCCGCATCGCGTGGACGCTGCTGAAGAAGAAGCTGGGGTTCCGGTCGTTGCTGGAGGTGATTCCGCTCGACCCGTCGCTCGTGCGGGGCTCACACGGGCGCGTCGACCTGCCGGCCTCGCGGCGACCGCTGCTCATGCACCGCTGCCCCGGCGCGGCCCGCGACGCATCACTCCCGATGCAGTCGGTCCACGACGTGATCCTCGCCCACCTGTTCGACGGCGACTGACGAGATCCCGACCGCCAGCTCGGATTTGGGACAGTTCCCGGAACTGTCCCAATTGTGGATAACTCGGTTTGGGACAGTTCCCGGAACTGTCCCAAACGCTACATCACCTCGTCGAGCACGGCGATGAGCCGGTCCATCTCGTCCATCGTGTTGTAGTGCGCGAGACTCACCCGCACCACGCCGTCGCTCGTGTCGATGCCCATCCGCCGACACAACGCGTACGCGTACATGTGTCCGAACCGGATCGCGACGCCCCGCGCACACACCGACTCGGCGATCGAACGCGAGGACCGCGTCGCGTGCCGGAAACTCATCGTCGCGACGCGGCTCGCCTCGCCGTGCCCGGGACCGACGATCCGAACGTCGTCACGCGACGAGAGATACGACATGAGTCGAGACTGGAGCGGCAGCTCGGCCGCGCCCATGCGCTCGAACGCGTCGACCACCGTCGCACGGTCCGCCGGCGCCGACTCGTCCCGACCAGTGACGATGCTCAGGTACCGGCCCAGCGCGAGCAGACCCGCACACCCCTCGTGATTGGCGCCGCCGAGCTCGAACGCGTACGGCACCATGTCGCGCGGCAGGAACGCGTGATTCGGTCGCGGCAACTCGTCGATCGCCTCGTCACGACCGAACAATGCACCCATGTGCGGACCGTAGACCTTGTACGTCGAGTACACGTACCAGTCGACGCCCCACGCGGCGACGTCGATGGGACGGTGCGGCGCGTACGCGACCCCGTCGACGACGACCTTCGCCCCGGCCGCGTGAACCCGGGCGGTGATCGCCGGCACGTCGACGATCTCCCCGAGCAGATTCGACACCTGCGGGAAGGCGACGATGCGGGTGCGGTCGGTGAGCACGGCGTCGAGCGCGTCCATCGTGCACGCGCCGGTCGCCGGGTCGGCGTGCCAGTGCTTCAGCACGATGCCGCGGTCGGCGAGGCGCAGCCAGGGACCGCGATTCGCTTCATGCGCAGTGTCGGCGACGACGACCTCGTCGCCCGGCGCGAGGATGCGTCCGTACGCATCCGCCAGCATGTAACACAGCGTCGTCGACGAGGACGACAGAATCGTGTGCCCGATCCCGTGTCCGTTCATGATCGTGTTGATGAACGCATGCGCGTCGTTCACGACGGCGGTGCTGCGACGCGACACCTCGTACGGCGCGTTGAGCTGCACGTAGGTCGAAAGCATGTAGTCGCGCATCGCGTCCGCGACGACCCGGGGCACCTGCGAGCCGCCCGCGTTCTCGAAGAAGATCGTCGGCTGATCAAGCGCCGGAAAACACGCGCGCACGCGGTCGAGATCGAGGGCGGGCGCGGCGGACAGGGTTGCGGGATCACTCATGCCCGCATGGTAGCGACGGACCGGACGCACCGGGTCGGACCGGATCGGATCGGACCGCACCGGATCGTCACGGCGCGACCGTCACCTCCGCGACCCGGGCGCCGCCGTCGCCGATCAGCCCGATCCCCGGCGCGTACCACTTCAGGCTCGCGCCCCGCTCCAGCGGGCTCGTCTCCCGAACGTGCACGACGTACGTGAACGGATGCAGCGGCGTCTCGAGCGTCGCCGCGAGGTCGACCACCTCGGCGCGATCCATCGCGACGTCGGGCGCGATCTCCTGGTAGTGCTTCTGGCCGACCCGCGGCCCGGCCGGCATGAGCAGCCCGAACCGCGCCCCGTCGACCCCCGACCGCCAGGCGCCGTCGTGACCGGTGATCGCGCCGTCGGTGTAGAGGTCGACGTCCTCGCCGAAGTAATACACGTCGTTCGTCCGACGGTCGACGGCGAAGAAGTTGCGCGAGACCTCCACGAGCGACCCGTGCGCCGTCTCGCGCTCCTCGACCACCCGCGTCGTCACGCCGTCCACGATCTCCGTCGCGTCGAGCACGGTGATGATGACCTCGACCTCATCCGCGGCGTCGACGAGCCGCACCCGGTGACCGGGCACGAGCACGAAGTAGGGATTGCGACCCGACGGACCGAGGTCGGCGCGATCGACCGCGAACGTCGACGCCCATGCGTCATCACCCGGTGCCGCGGCCGGCGCCGACGCGAACAACGCCCCCACGACGACCCCGACACCCACCAGCATCATTCGTACGCCCATGGTTCACCTCTCGCCTGATTCGCCCCCGCGACGACCCGGATCCTACCGCCCGCACCCGCCCGGAACATGACGGGAGCGTGACGATCGACCGACCACTTCGGGACTCAGCGCACCCAGCGGATCATCGCCAGCGCGATCACGGCGAACGCGGCACCGATCAGGAACGGCGCGCCGTGCCCGACGTGATCCCACACCACTCCGGCGATGAGACTGCCGACCAGCGTCGCACACCCGGTCGCCAGGGAGAACACGCCGAGCGCCGTGCCCCGACGGGACGACGGAACGACGTCGGTGATGAGCGCCTTGCCGATGCCGTCGGACATCGCGCCGTACAGCCCGTACACCGGCATCAACACCCACACCGCCCACGCCGGACCGACCGCGAACCCGACGTACACCGCCGCGTACAGCCCCCACCCCGACCCCAGCAGACGCCAGCGACCGATCCGGTCGCTCAAAATCCCCGCCGGATACGACACCGAGGCGAACGTGACGTTGTACAGCGCGTACA
>JAGQOI010000414.1 GCA_020427625.1 Phycisphaerales bacterium
CAACGTGCCGAACGACGGCGACTACACGGTCGACGTCGCGTCGGGCGACCTCAACGGCGACGGCAAGTCCGACCTGCTCATCGCGAACTGGTCGCCGAACTACATCTACTGGAACGACGTGCAGAGCGCCGGCGCCGGCACCGGCGACTACAAGTACACCGGCGCCCAGGAGAGCATGGGCACGGCCGGTCAGAACGAGAACGCGATGGAGGCGGGCGACCTCGACGGCGACGGCGACCTCGACATCTACTGGTCGAACAAGGTCGGCGCGGGCGACCGCATCCTCCGCAACGACGGCAACGGCGGCGACGATCGCGCCGACTTCACCGAGCTTCCCGCGGCGACGCTGCCGGACTCGGTCACCTCGGTCTCGTCCCGCAAGGCGACGATGGTCGACCTGAACAACGACGGGCGCCTCGACATCGTCGTGATGAAGGAAGGCGGACGTCCGACGATCCTCCGCAACACGACGGTCGGCGGCGAGATCTCGTTCGTCGACTGGACGCCTCGCGCGGCGTTCCCGAGCAACGTGTTCCTGGTCCACAAGGGCTGGCATGCCGCGGCCGCGGACATCACCGGCGACGGTCGTCCCGACCTCGTGCTCGGCGGTCACTCCAATGATCACGTGTTCGTGAACACGCCGTCGCCGACCTATCTCGAGGGCGACCTCGTTCGACATGAGATTCCGAACGTCGCCAACGTCGGCGGCGTCGCCGTGATCGGCAGCGCCACCGTCGGCGCGAGCGACCTGTACATCGTCGAGGGCTTCACCGAGGGCATGTTCGCCTCGATCCTCGTCAATGGTCCGGATGACTACACGCTCGTCGTCCAGGACGAGAACGGAACGACGATCGGATCGTCGAACCGCGGCGGGCTCGGCGTCGAGGAGGCGCTCCAGGTGTCGTCCGATCTCAACCTCCGCATTCGCGTCATCGTCACCGAGGAGGGTGCGGGAGGCGGCAGTCCGGCCGAGGATCTCGACGGCGACGGCATCGTCGGCCCCGGCGACCTCGCTCAGCTCCTCGCGGCCTGGGGCACGTCCGATCCCGACGCCGACCTCAACGGCGACGGCAGCGTCGGTGCCGATGACCTCGCCCAACTGCTCGCGGCATGGGGTGCGACGGGCGGCGGACCGGCCGAGTACACCCTCGAGGTCCTCGCCCGAACCGGCTGATCCCACGCGACCACCGATCCGACTGACCTGATCAGACCCCGGCGAGCGGACGTTCGCCGGGGTTTTTTTCGGACCTGAACGGGATCGGTCTCACTCGGCGCGGCCTATTTTGCTGGTCACCTCCCGCGCCGCCAAGTACACTTGGACGACTCCGTGCTCCGATCGTCGACTACGCCCGGTTCGGCGGAGGACTGTGTCGTCAACCTCGTGCGCGAGGGTCGACGTCATGGTCCGGGACACGGCTCGAACGAGAAGAACCCCACTCAGGCCAGATGGAGGAATCACGACCCATGAAGCATGTCTTTATTTTCTCGACGTCGGTGCTCGTCGCGTGCGCGATGACGAGCGCCGATCCGCTGAATTTCCGCAACGAGACCGGCGCCCGCGTGAACTCGTTCACCGAAGGCAACGCCGGTCAGAACGAGAAGGAAGTCGAACCCGGGGACTACGACCTCGACGGCGACATCGACATCGTCATCGCGAACGCGTACAGCGACTTCGGCGTGCGTGACAACAAGCTGTACCGGAACGACGGCGGCGTGCTCAACGAAGTGAGCAACACCGTCCCGCTGTTCACGGCCGGCGACGTCGCACGCAACGCGTTCTTCCGCGACTACGACGGTGACGGCGATCTCGACATCATCGTCGTGTGCGACAACAACACGTCCGGCAACGGCGGCCGCACGAAGCTGTGGATCAACAACCTCACGACGCCGGGCGGCTCACCGAACTGGGCCGAGGAGGGGAACACCCGGCTCGGTTCGTCGACGGGCGGCGCGGCATGCGGCGCGGTGTCGATCGACGCCGACAACGACGGCGACTACGACCTCTACGTCGGCAACTATCCCGGCCCGTCGCAGGACACGATGTACTTCAACGACGGCACCGGCTTCTTCTCGAACATGACGGCCAACAACGTGCCGAACGACGGCGACTACACCGTCGACGTCGCCTCCGGCGACCTCAACGGCGACGGCAAGACCGAACTGCTCATCTCCAACTGGTCGCCGAACTACATCTACTGGAACGACGTGCAGGATGCCGGCTCGGGCGTCGGTGACTACAAGTACACCGGCGGCCAGGAGAGCATCGGCACGGCCGGTCAGAACGAGAACGCGATGGAAGCCGCCGACTTCGACGGCGACGGCGACCTCGACATCTACTGGTCGAACAGGGTCGGCGCGGGCGACCGCATCCTCGAGAACACCGGCAACGGCGCCGACGGCAAGGCGAACTTCACCCAGCTCGCGTCGTCCGTGATCCCGCCGATCGCCCACACGACCGCGTCGCGCAAGGCAACCGTCGCCGACCTCAACAACGACGGGCGACTCGATATCGTGCTCATGAGCGAGACCGGCCGTCCCGCCGTGTTCCGCAACACGACCGTCGGCGGCGACCTGTCGTTCGTCGACTGGACGCCCCGCTCGGCCTTCCCGTCGGGCTCGACCCACAAGGGCTGGCACGCCGCGGTCGCCGACCTGACGGGTGACGGCAAGCCGGACATCCTCGTCGGCGGACACACGAACGATCACTTCTTCACGAGCACGTCGCCGGATTCGTTCAACGAAGCCGATCTTCGCGGCGGCGTGATTCCGGGCGTGTTCAACACCTCCGCGGCCGCGGTGACCGGCACCATCGCCGAGGGCGAGTCCGACACCTACGTCATCGAGGGCATCACCTCGGGCGCGTTCCTGTCCGTCGTCCTCACCGGCCCGGATGATTACATGGTCGAGATCCTCACCATGGGCGGCTCGGTGCTCACCACGGTCGATCGTGGCGGACTCGGCGTCGAAGAGGCGCTCCAGGTCACCGCGACCTCCGATCGACAGATCCGCATCACCGCGATCGAATCCGCCGGCGGCGGCGGTCATCCGGCCGACCTCGACAACGACGGGACCGTCGGCCCCGGCGACCTCGCCGTCCTGCTCTCCGTCTGGGGCACGTCGAACCCGGATGCCGATCTTGACGGCAACGGCAACGTCGGTCCCGAAGACCTCGGCCAACTGCTCGCGGCCTGGGGCGAGACCGGCGGCGGCGGCGACGCCGAGTACGTCCTCGAGGTGCTCTCCCGCACCGGCTGATCGTCGGACGCAACGCACGATTGATTGATGAATCGCCAGGCGCTCCCGTTCATCGGGAGCGCCTGTCTTTTCCGAGGGCCGCGTTTCACCTTGGCCTTTCGCGAAGGGTCCGATACACTTGCAGACGAGGCGGGACCGCTCGGCGGGGGCCGGGTCGCGGAATGCCGTGACCGGTGACCGAGTGGGCAGCAGAGGTCGCATCGAATGCCGTGCGGCCATCGGAGTCCCCCTCGTGTCGCACCAGTGCAGGTTCATGTCCGTCGAGGCTCCAACGGCCGGCCGCGCTCTCGCCGGCGGTCGTCGGAGGCGCCGGCGCGTGATGATCGGGCGTCGGTGCGGCTGATAATCGGTCGGAGTGGTTCGGCGGCGCGGCATCATCGCGTCAGCTTCACCGCCTTGACAGGGACGAACGGGTTTCCGCGCGGACGGACCGCCGTGCGGGAGATACAGTGTATGAGTCGGTGCTGGTCACGGAGCCGCGGGTGACATGCCGGCGGGACCACCCGGGAGAAGGAGAGAAGACGTCCATGATGAAGAGAGAGCAGTACCGCCTTCGCCTGACGGCGACGGTGACGGTGACCGTGACCGCCGCGATCGGCCTCGGGGTCGTCTCGTCGAACGTGAACGCGCGGTATCCCGGTGGAGGCGGCCAGACGCAGGTGCAGACCTCGCTTGACGACTTCTTCATGCTCGGCACGCAACCGGACGTGAACGGGACGCAGTTCGACCCGATCATCTCGGGATCGTCCTGTCGGCTCTGTCACGGCGACTACGCCGAGGCGGATCCGCCGATCAACGAGGCGGCCGAGCCGTACAAGCACTGGGCCGGCAGCATGATGGCGCAGGCGACGCGCGACCCGATCTTCCACGCCTGCCTGACGATCGCCAACCAGGACGCGGCCTTCGCCGGCGACCTGTGTCTGCGCTGCCACACGCCGGCCGGGTGGCTCGGCGGACGATCGACGCCCACCGACGGTTCCGGGCTCATTCCCGAGACGTCCGACTTCGAGGGCGTCACGTGCCACTTCTGTCACCGGCTGGTCGACCCGGTCGCGAACCCGGGCGTGAATCCGGTGGAGGATGACGTCATTCTCGGCGACCTCGACGCGATGGGCCTGCTGCCGATCAGTCCGGGCACGGGCCAGTACGTCTTCGATCCGAACGACGTCCGTCGCGGCCCGTTCGATGACGTCATCGCCAACCTGCACGGCGTGCCGATCATCGTCTCGCCGTTCCACCAGGAATCGGCGCTCTGCGCGACGTGCCACGACGTCAGCAACCCGATCTACGAACGTCAGCCCGACGGCACGTATGCGCTCACGGACCTCGACGATCCGCATCCCACGGGGAACACGTATGACATGTTCCCCGTGGAACGAACCTACAGCGAGTGGCTCAACAGCCAGTTCGCCTCCGGCGGCGTTCAGCTCGACGGTCGCTTCGGCGGCAACCATCCGACGGGCGTGATGGAGACGTGCCAGGACTGTCACATGCCGGACCAGAACGGTCCGGGATGTCGCGTGCCGGGCATCGGCTTCGACCGGCCGAACATGCCGCAGCACGCCCTCAACGGCGGCAACACGTGGGTGCTTCATGCGGTGAACGAGTTGTACCCGAGCGAGTTCGAGACCGGCCTCACGCCGGAGATCATCGACGAGTCGATCGGGCGCGTGACGGACATGCTCCGGGCCGCGTCCGACATGGAACTGGAGGTCGTCGGGGGCGACCTCCGCGTGCGCATCCTCAACTACTCCGGTCACAAGCTCCCGACGGGCTATCCGGAGGGCCGGCGGATGTGGGTCAACGTGAAGTTCTACGACGGCGCCGAGCAGCTCGTCGCGGAGCGCGGCGCGTACGACTTCGACACCGCGGAACTCACGACCGAGGACACGAAGGTCTACGAGGCGCGCCTCGGGATCGATGCCGCGGTCGCCGCGGCGACGGGTCTGCCGGAAGGCGAGTCGTTCCACTTCGCGTTGAACAACATGTACGTGATGGACAACCGCATTCCGCCGATCGGCTTCACGAACGCCGGCTTCGAGGCGGTCCAGGCGAGCCCGGTCGGATACACGTATCCCGACGGCCAGTACTGGGACGACACCTTCTACGCGATTCCCCCCGGCGCGACGAGCGCCGTCACGACGCTCTACTTCCAGACGACGTCGAAGGAGTACATCGAGTTCCTCCGCGATCACAACGTGACGAATGACACCGGCCAGATCGCCTACGACATGTGGGAGGCGTACGGCAAGAGCGCGCCGGTCGACATGGACGTCGTGAAGATCGAACTCGGTGCCGCGAATCCCGCCGACCTCGACGGGAACGGCATCGTCAACGCCGCGGACCTCGCGATCCTGCTCGCGCAGTGGGGACGTTGCAAGGGCTGTTCGGCCGACTTCGACGGCGACGGGATGGTCGGCCCGACCGACCTCGCGTTCCTGCTCGCGAACTGGGGATAGTCGCCCGCCGGGGCGCAGACCGTGAATCACCACGGGCCGGTCCTCCAGGGACCGGCCCGTGTCTCGTTCTGCACGGTCGCGCGTTCGTCAGCCGGTCCACTCGACGAGGAGCGCGGCAAGGTCGGCCGCGTTCGTCGTCCCGTCGCCGTTGAGATCGGCGCCCGCCGTGTCCCAGGCCGCGAGGAGCAGGGCGAGATCGGCGGCATCCACCGCGCCGTCGCCGTTGAGGTCCGCGATCGATCCGGGCACGTACGTCCCGGGCAGGAGCGCGAAGGACGCGTCATCGCTGCTGTTCTGGAAGCGTCGATCGCGCACGACGACGCGGACGCGCACCTCGTCGATGCCGGTGCTCGTCGGCAACTGCCAGTCGTGGCTGCGGGCGTCGGGCGCAAGGTCTTCGGTGAGATCGTGCCAGGTCTCGCCGCCGTCGTAGGAGGCCATGAGGACGAATGAATGGATGCCCTCGTCATCGGAGGCGGTCCAGGACAGCGGGACGATGTCCCCGCCCGCGTAGGCGCCGCCGCCGGACGTGAGCGTCACGGTGGGCGGCTCGTCGCCGACGAGCGGGTCGGGCCGGATCGAGAACTCGGGTGAGAAGAAGTACTTCAGGCGGTTGAGGCCGCCGTACGCCGCGATGGTGATGCGGGCGGAGTCGGTGCTCACATCGGGCATGGCGATGAACGTCTGCACGCCGAGCGGGACGAACTCACTGTCCGCGTCGAACAGGATCGAACCGTCGAGTCCGCTGAGTTCGCCGTCGAGGCCCGTGATGCTCCAGGTGAGATCGAGCGAGTCGCCGGGCTGGAAGACCTGGTCGAAGTCGGACGTGAACTCGAGGTCGCCCTCGAGTCCCGCGACGGTGATGTACATCGTCTGCTCGTCCCAGCCGACCTGTCCGTGCGCATCGACGGCCTCGATGCGGATCGCCTGCTGCGCGTTGGCGACGTCCAGGCCGACGTCGGGAATGACGAACTCGAACGAGCGCTGCGCCGGATGAAGGTCGTCGGCGACGACCGTGAACTCGTTCGGGTAGTGCCCGAAGTCGGAGAAGAGCACGCGCTGGCTGACGATCGAGTCGTCATCGTCGGCCGCCCAGTGGAAGATCATCTTCCGGCCCGGCACGTACAGCGGCAGCGGCGACTCCATGAGGCGCACGGTGGGGGGATGGTTCGTCGCGACGGGCGGTTCGGTGAGGAACGGTGCATAGGGGACGGGGCCGACGATGGCATCGCCGTCGCCGGGGTTCCCGGGCGCCTGCGGCCCGTTGGGCGCGCCCCACCAGTTGGACCGCGCGGTGTCGGACGCGTCGCCGATCACCGCGATGCCGTTGCCGTCGAAGACGTTCGGATTCGTCGTGCCGTCGGCATCGAACGGGCTCTCGATGCCGACCGTGTTGTCGACGAGGCGACTGCTGCGGACGATCGCGTCGTAGCCGGACTTGAGGGCGACGCCGTTGTCCCGGAACAGGCAGTTGTCGGTCTTGATGAGCGTCTCGATGAGCGCGACCGCGTCCTCGGCGTCGCGGATGGTGCAGTGATCGAGGCGCACGCCGGAGCCGATGAACAGGTAGGTCAGTCCGTCCCAGGCGCCGCCGCCGAACCCCTCGAAGGTGATCGGCGCCTCCGGCGTGCCGAGCGCGATGAGGTCGCTGCGGGTCTCGACCCCGAAGCCCGCGCCGGACTTGAACTGCACGGTGGCGCCCGGCATGACCCGCAGCGCGTTCATGAAGCGCCAGGCGTCGACGACGTACGGCACGTCGAGGGCGGCCCAGGTGATGTTCCCGCCGGGATCGTAGTCGGCGCTGTCGAAGACGTAGTTGTTCGTGTTGCCGCTCGCGGGCACGACGCTGCCGGGCAGGAGGCCGGCGACATCGAAGCCGAGTTCGACCGGATAGCGGTTGTTCTGGAGGACGTTGTCGGGACCGAGCAGGAAGTTCTGGCCGTTCGTGAGGAGCAGGCCGCCGCCGTCGGCGTAGCCGGTGACGGTGATGTC
>JAGQOI010000415.1 GCA_020427625.1 Phycisphaerales bacterium
CATGACTCCACGGCGGCGCGGCCGCGGCGGCCGGGGCGAGGATCAGGCCGCCGAGACAGCCGGCCGCGAGCGGCACGGCGAGGCGGCAGACGCGCGCGAGGCGATGCGGGTTGGGAAGGGTCCGGAACAGGATCGACGTCATCGGTGATCTCCTTGCGCTGTCGCGGCCGGGACCGGCGGGAACCGGGATCGCGAGCCCGCGGCCCGCGCATCCGGTCGTTCCTGAAGATCACGCAAGGCGACGCCGGATCACCCGGAGTTCGGCACCATTCGGTCGATATTCCTTCCATGCCCGTCCCCGACATGCTCGAATCAAGCGACGTCGTACAATGCGGAGGCCGCGATCGTCGATGATGATCGCGACCCGGGACGGGGACTCATCGATGGTCGATCCGGACGCCCTGCTGACGCACTTCGTGGCCGGCGAGATCAGCGCGGCGGAAGCCCTCTTCCCGCTCGTCTACGACGAACTTCGCGCCATCGCGGCGGCACAGCTCCGCGGGTTCGCCGGCGCGCGGACCCTGCAGCCGACGGCGATCGTGCATGAGGCCTTCCTTCGTCTGATCAAGCGGGAGACGAGCTTCGCGGATGCCGCGCACTTCAAGGCGGTCGCTGCGAAGGCGATGCGTTCGCTGCTGATCGATCACGTGCGGAGGAAGAATGCGACCAAACGAGGCGGCGATCATTCCCGCATCACGCTCACCGACGTGCCCCTGAGCACGACGAGCACCGACGTCGACCTGCTCGCGCTCGATGAGTCGTTGGAGGATCTCAAGGCGCTCGATGCACGTCGCGCCCGGGTGGTCGAGTGCCGCTTCTTCGGCGGCCTGACGATCAACGAGACGGCGCTGGCGCTCGGCGTGTCGACGACGACGGTCGACGAGGACTGGCGCCTCGCGCGGGCGTGGATCGCGGTGCGCCTCGGCGACAGGGACTGACCGGCGGCTCGCTTCGCGCGCGCGAGACCGCCCGCTCGGGGTCGGCGAGCGGGCGGTCCCGTGAGACCCGGAGTCGGCCGCCGATTCGTCACTCGTCGCAGATGCCCCACCCGGCGAGCAGAATGGCCAGGTCCGCCGCGTTGACGAAGCCGTCGTCGTCGAGGTCGCTCGGGCATCTCGGGCACGGGCCCCAGCTCGCCAGGAGCGTCGCCAGATCGGCGGCGTCGGTGACGCCGTTGCCGTCGAGATCCTCGGGGCACGGCGGCGGCGGCGCGACGCCCATGCATCGGTTGTACAGGATCGAGATGTCGTCGCTCGCGCTGTTGGCGAGGACCGCGTCGAGATCACCGTCCCGATCGAGATCGGCGATCGTCAGGCCGGCCGGCTCGCTGCCGGCGGTCGCGAAGTACATCGCACGGGCGAAGGTCCCGCCTGCGTCGCCGAAGTAGATCGTCATGCCGTCGTCGCCCGCCAGGTAGCCGTTCGTCACGGCGATGTCGACGAATCCGTCCGCGTCGAAGTCCGCGACCTCGATGCCGTAGGGATTCGTGCTCGAGGCGTGGGACGCCAGCGATCCGAACCCGCCGGTCCCGTCGCCGGCCAGCGTGTTCACGACGTCCGCGCCGATGCTCGTCGCGACGAGATCGACATGACAGTCGTCGTCGAGATGGGCCGCCGCGAGCCGGTCGACGCCGACGCCGATGCCGTACGCGCCGTCGAGGACGAACCCGCCCCCGCCGTCGTTGAGCAGCACGTTCACGGTGTTGGTGACCGGCACGCTGACCACGAGATCGCGGGCGCCGTCGCCGTCCACGTCGGCGGCGGCGATGGCCCGGGCGATGCCGCCCGCGGCATGACTCGCCGCGGCGCCGAACGTGCCCGTCCCGTCGTTGGTGAGCGTCTTGATGCTGGTGCCGAGCACCACGACGGCGAGATCGAGATCCCCGTCCGCGTCCAGGTCGGTCAGGACGCCCTGGCTCGGGAGCGCGCCGGTCGGGTACTCGGCGTCGAGCACGAACGCGCCGTCGCCATCGTTCAGCAGCACGGCGATCGTGTTGCCGAGCTGGTTGATGGTGATGAGGTCGGGATCGCCGTCGAAGTCGAGATCGCCCGCGTCGATCTGGCCCGGACCGTTGCCGGTCGCCACCGTGGTCGGCGGCAGGAAGCCGCCCGTCGTGTTGCTGAGCGTGACGAGCACCGTGTCGTCGCCGCCGTTCGCGACCGCGATGTCGAGCCAGCCGTCGCCGTTGAAGTCGGCGGTGACGACGCTCAGGGGTTCGTCGCCGACCGGATAGCGGACGTCGTTCTGGAAGATCGTGTTCGTGTCGCCGCCGCTGATGAGGACGAGCGCGGCGTCCGCGACGAGGTCCGCGACGACGAGGTCGGGACGCCCGTCGCCCGACACATCGCCGGCGACGATGGCGTCGAGATTGGCGCCGATCTCGTAGTCGCCGAACAGTTCGAAGGTCGCGGTGCCGTCGTTCGTGAGGATCGAGATCCCGTCCTCGAGCTGGCTGGCGGTGGCGAGGTCGACGTCACCGTCGCCGTCCAGGTCGGCGGCCACGAGACCGACGACCCCCATCACGTCCACGCCGTACGACACCGCCGGTCCGAACGATCCGTCGCCGTCGTTGAGCAGGATCGAGACGTCGTCAGTGACGTAGTTGCCTGAGGCGACGTCGAGATCGCCGTCGCCGTCGAAATCGGCGGCGACGATCGCCTGCGGATTGTTCCCCACGGGATAGGTGACGCTCGACGCGAACGTTCCGTCACCGAGGTTGAGCAGGACGACGAGCAGGTCGGCGGCGTCGTTGACCAGGGCGATGTCCGGCGCATCGTCGCCGTTCAGGTCGGCGAGGACGACGTCGACGTTCAGGCCCGCCAGGTACCCGACCGGCGCGCCGAGGG
>JAGQOI010000416.1 GCA_020427625.1 Phycisphaerales bacterium
ACTCCGTCGCCCGACGGCGCGCGCATGATCGGGTTCGTGTCCGGCGCGGCACGCGATCCTGCATCGCCGGATCTTCGCGACGGTCCCCCCGGTGACCCGGAGCGCGGAGCGGAACCGTTCGATCTCGACGCATCGGCCTGTCGCGCGGCATCACCCGCAGGCACGCCCGGATGCGGCGACACCTCCGTTTCCGACGCGGAAGGGCCCGTGCCCCGGGACATTGAACGGTCCACCATCGACGGACGTATCAGACGCCGCAGATCGATCGACCAGAACGGAAGATATAACGAGAGTGCTCTCTGCGCCATCCCACTGGGCACACCAACCACGTGGCGCCTCGGCGTCAGGCTGCATTCCCTTGCAGCGCAGCAGGTGAATGATCCATCGCGGAGCCGGGCGACACCGTCGCCACGACATCGATCGAGACGCCGCCGCCGCCGACGACGACGACCCCACACCATCCCATCGCGATGACGAACCCGGACCCGGCCGACGGGGGAACACGCCCATCGGTTCGACCGTCCATCGCGTGCAGGCGGCAGACACCATCGCGGCTTCCGCATGCGGCCTCGCCAGGCATATCGCCGCGCGACCCGCCTCCGCCGCCAACTGCAGGCGACGCGTCTGCAACATCGTCAACCCCGAACCGTCCGCAAAGACCGCGGCCGTCGCCGGGCAACGGGCGGCAAGATCGATCGCCCACATCCGCGCCGCCGCATCAGGAGGATCGATGAACAGCGAATGACGCACCACCCGGTCCTCCCACCGCCAGCGACCCGTCCGCCCATCCCGAACCCGCGCCATCAACGCCTGGGGATGCGGCCAGACCCGACGACCAATCCAGATGATGCGATGCGCATCGTCCGATCCTCCCGCCCCGGCATCGCTCGACGCCGAACCCATCCACCGAATGCTCGGTGCCCACGGATCACCCAGCGATCGACGCGCCAGATGCGCAAAGAGACACAACGGACTCAGGCCACGCCGTCGGATCATCGACCGGGCGGTGACAGGCGGCGACGATCCGGACGGACGCGCCTGAGTGTCGAGAAACCATTCGTGAACCCCCCCACGCGCCAGACCGTGTGCGGTGACGGGTGCGGTGACGGGTGCGGTGACGGGTGCGGTGACGGGTGCGGTGACGGGTGCGACGACGGGCGCGACGACGGGCGCGACGGATCGGGCAGCGACCGGAGCCACGCCCGTATCACCACCGGTTTCAGCCCCGGTCTCACCCCCGGTCTCACCCCTGGTGGTCTCAATCCCGGGGCCTGGCGACCAGACCGGCTCCGTCCCCCGCGAATCCGGCTCCGTCGCCGTCCCCGAGGATCGAACCCCGGATTCGATGAGCCGAATCCGTTCGACGAGACGCTGGATCGCATCGGGACGGGATGGCGCGGCGAGTGGCGACATGTCCACATGATAGGTCGATGTTCGGGTGATGCCAGACAAAACCCGAATGATTTTGTGGATCCCTTGTCCGTGGAGCCGGGACCCCGCCGAATCGACGCGGATCGTCCCTCGTATCATGCACCCCACAGGAGATTCCCATGCCCGATGTCTGCGATCGACGCACCGCGCTCAAGTGGACCACCGCGAGCCTCGCCGCCGCCGCCCTCGGCACGGTCGCCGCCCCCGCCGCGCCTGCCGCCGCGGATGAGCCGCCCACGACACGGCCCCTCCGCCCCCTCTTCGACCTCTCCCTCGCCCAGTGGTCGCTCCACCGCGCCCTGCACGCCGGCACGCTCGATCATCTCGACTTCGCCGGCACCGCCGCCGAACGCTTCGGCATTCACGCCGTCGAGTACGTCAACAGCTTCTTCAAGGACAAGGCGACCGACGCGGCCTACCTCGCCGACATGAACCGGCGCGCCGCCGATGCCAACGTCCGTCAACTCCTCATCATGGTCGACGGCGAAGGACGACTCGGTGATCCCGATGACGACGCCCGCACCCGCGCCGTCGAAGCACATTACAAGTGGGTCGATGCCGCGAAGACGCTCGGCTGTCACTCCATCCGCGTCAACGCCGCGAGCGCCGGCACGCCCGACGAACAACGCGCACATTCGCGCGACGGACTCCGACGCCTCACCGAGTTCGCGGCCGCGCGAGGGATCAACGTCATCGTCGAGAACCACGGCGGCCTGTCGTCCGACGGGTCCTGGCTCGCCTCCGTCATCCGCGCCGTCGATCATCCCCGCTGCGGAACCCTGCCCGACTTCGGCAACTTCCGCGTCAGCGCCGACGTCGAATACGATCGCTACCGCGGCGTCGCCGAACTCATGCCCTTCGCCAAAGCCGTCAGCGCCAAGTCCTACGCCTTCGACGAGCGCGGCGACGAGACCACCATCGACTACCGACGCATGATGTCCATCGTCGTCGACGCCGGATATCGCGGGTTCGTCGGCATCGAGTACGAAGGCAGCGCCCACCCCGAGGACGACGGCATCCGCCTCACCAAGACCCTGCTCGAACGACTCCGCGCCGACCTCACGAAATCCCTCCGCGACGCCGATGCCAAGGTTCCCGGACGCTCCTGAGCACACGATCCGCGCCACCCCGACGACGACCGCCCGTTCACGTCGATCGCCCGAATCCGCGGGCGCCGGACGCCGATGTCGGCGGACGATGCCAGCCCTCGAAGCCGCCCTCGTCTACGCCGACCGCCTCGCGCCCTTCCCGGCCGTCGCGACCCAGCTCCTCGCCATGGTCCGCGACGGTGCCTACGACTCCGTCGAGGTCGGACGACTCATCCGACGCGACGAGATGATCGCCGCCACCGTCCTTCGCGCGGCCAACGCACCGGGCACCGGCGCGCCCGGCCGGATCTTCAGTCTCCAGGAAAGCGTCGTCCGCCTCGGCGCCCGCGAACTGCTGCGCATCATCCTTCAACACGTCGGCGCGACGATGTTCGCCGAGACGCCCGACGCGTCGCCCGCCCGGCGCCGCCGCCGGTGGCGAGATGCGATCGGCGGCGCGCTGACGACCGAGCGTCTCGCGCGCCATCATGGGTACGACGAGACCGAACTGTGCTTCGTCGCCGCGCTGCTGCGCGATGTCGGCTCGCTCGTGCTCGACCTCGCCGCGCAGGATGGATGCACGTTCGTCGTGGAGGCGTCCGAACTCGGTGCCGCCCTGGCGTCGCGGTGGCTGCTGCCGTCGTGCCTGGTCGAGGCGATCCGGTTCGCGCACGATCCGCCGCGGCCGGACGCTTCGATGCACGATCTGCTGTTCGATCTCGTGCATGCGGGCGACGTCGCCTGGTCGCTGCACGGTTCGACGCGTGGCGTGCCGCACGCGGTCGTCGCCCACGTCGGCCCGTGGCTCGGCGATCCCGCGGTCGAGGCGATCGTGCATGCCGCGGGTTCGGACGTCGCGATGATGGAGCGATCCCTCCCGACCTCCCCGACCCGCCGCAGCGCCTGACGGGGGTGGGTGTCCGTCGGCCGCCAGCGGCCGCTGAGGATGACGGTGTCGGCGACCGTGCTCCGCGTCGGTGGCCGCTGCTCCGGCCATCTCACCGGCCCTCGGATGCTCCCTCGGGCCCCTTCGGAGCGGTCTTCCTCCGACCGCCTCCCCACCTTGACGCCGCGGCGAATCCGCCTATACTGCCCGGCTCACATGGATTGCGGGGTAGAGCAGTCTGGTAGCTCGTC
Organism: Phycisphaerales bacterium; assembly: GCA_020427625.1. Lineage (GTDB taxonomy): Bacteria > Planctomycetota > Phycisphaerae > Phycisphaerales > SM1A02 > JAGQOI01. Next base: position 3,657 of record JAGQOI010000416.1, read on the forward strand.
GGGCTCATAACCCGGAGGTCGTAGGTTCGAATCCTGCCCCCGCTATTCCCCGGTCGGTTGCAAACGCAGCCGGCCCCACGGTTCACGAACGACGCCGCCGAGAGACCTCGGCGGCGTTCGTCGTTTTGGCCCGTGGCGGCGAGGCT
>JAGQOI010000417.1 GCA_020427625.1 Phycisphaerales bacterium
ACCGCTCGATGACCATGAACATCATGCCCTTCGTACGGCGTCCGTCGTCATCGAGTTCACGGCGCCGTTCGTCGCTCGCACGTGTCTCCGAAGGCCCCCGAAGCGACACGATCGGCGCCGGCAGCGAATGCGATGGTGAAGGCATGAAGAACGACACCTGGACGCCGCTGCGTGGACTGATTCGAGCCGTGTTCGGAGCGACGGTGAGCGCGGCCGCCCTGGCCGGGCTCCTGGCCGGCCTCATCGCGGCCGCGCCGATCGTGCCGCTGTCGTTCATCCCGCGGGTCGCCATCGCATTCGTCGTGACCTCGATTCTGTTCGCCGTCGTGCACTCGTGCGCCGGGATGGTCGGCGGCGTCTGTTCGTTCATCGCGATCGTCTTCGCCGCCCTGGTCATGGCGTCGAACCATCTCGCATGGGCCGAGTTCGGGATCCCGATCGCCGCGTACCCGTACGTGGCGACGGGTTGGGAGGCGGGGTTCAGCCCGCTGCTGCTCATCGTGTCGAGTGCGGCCGCGACGATCGGCATCGCCCTCGGCGCCCTTCTGGGTCATACGGGCGCACTCAGCCTGGCGTCCATCGGGTCGTTCCTGAGCTTTCGCTGGACGCATTGGTGATTCGCGTCGGGCGGCGCGTGCGGCTCCGGGCGGGGCAGTTTCCGCTTGTGATCCCCGAGGCGTCGACCTACCTTGGGACCATCACCGCACGAATCGGCCGCCGGCCCGCGCCGGTGCGTCGGATTCGTCCCCCATTGCTGCCGAGGTACTCCCCATGCCTGGAACGTCGACCCGCCTGTCCCTGTTCGGTCTTCTTGTTCTCGGACCGGTCGTTTCGGCCGGCGCGGCAGACGTCACGTTCAGCAACCAGACGGTCGCGGCGGGCGTGAACGTCACGCACAGCACGTCCGGGTTCGCCCAGGTGCAGTATTCCGGTGGCGCGACGGTCGGCGACTTCAACGGCGACGGGTGGCAGGATCTGTTCGTGCTGAGCGGCGGCAACAACAACCAGCCGGACCGTCTGTTCATCAACAACGGCGACGGCACGTTCACGAACCAGGCGGCGGCGTGGAATCTCACCGCGGTGCACAAGGGCAAGGCCGCGTGCGTCGGCGACTTCAACGGCGACGGCAACCTGGACCTCTACGTGCTGAGTGCCGGCCCGGCCGGCGGTGCCGCGGCGGTGGGTCACCACAAGCTCTACCGCAACAACGGCAACAACACGTTCACGAACGTCGCCGCGGTCGCCAACGTCGCGACGGTGAACCCGAACTATCCCGACGGCTGGACGTGCTGTTTCGGCGACTACGACCGGGACGGCGATCTCGACCTCTTCGTGGGCGGGTTCTCGACGAACGCGCCGAGCAACATCGGCAGCCGCCTCTTCCGCAACGACGGCGGTCTCTTCACGGACGTCACGAACGCGTCGCAGTTGTTCATCGGCGTCGGGCCGATCGCGCTCCAGTCGGCGTCGTTCTCCGACATGACGGGCGACGGCTATCCCGAACTGCTGCTGGTGGGCGACTTCAAGGGCGCGAACTTCGTCGGCAGCCGCTACATGCACAACAACGGCGACGGCACGTTCTCCGACATGACGAACGTCGCGGACTGCGGCGACGAGGAGAACGGCATGGGCCAGTGTCGCGGCGACTTCGACAACGACGGTCGCCTCGACTGGTACGCGACCTCGATCTTCCTGCCGCAGATCGGCTGGACCGGCAACAAGCTCTACCGCAACGTCGCCGACGACCAGTTCGACGAGTACGGCGTCTCGGCGGGCGTGGTCGACGGCGGGTACGGCTGGGGCGCGTCGGCGGTGGACTTCAACCACGACACCTGGCTCGACATCGCGGAGACCAACGGCGACTCCGCCAGCGGGGGCACGTTCTACCAGGAGCAGTCGTACCTCTACATGAACGACGGCGACAACACGTTCACCGAGCGCGCCGTCACGAGCGGCCTCATCCACAACGGCAAGGGTCGCTCGCTCGTGCACCTCGACTACGACAACGACGGCGACCAGGACGTCGTGATCAGCGCGAACAACGAGCCGCTCAACCTGTACCGCAACGACCTGCCCTTCAGTCAGACCACCCACTGGCTCCGGATCTTCCTCGAC
>JAGQOI010000418.1 GCA_020427625.1 Phycisphaerales bacterium
CCGTCGAGATCGGCGCCGGGCCCCGGGTTCACGATCGCGCCGCCGATCCGGTACGACGCATACGGCGCCTCCGACACGAAGTCGGAACACAGGAACAGCGTGTGCCCGCCGGACGAGGCAAGGGCGGGCAGGATCGCGACGCGTTCGGCGAGCATGAACGCCGACGGATCGACGACCGTGCCGTCCGCGCCGATGCGCGTCGCGTAGATGTCCGTTCGAGCGTCGAAGAAGACGTTCTGGTTGCGACGATCCTCCCACGCGGCGATGAACTCGGCGCCCGTCCAGGTGACGACCGGCGCGAACTGCTTGCCGAAGCCGCTCGACACGGTGAAGGCGGGCGTCATCGAACCGTCGGGCAGGAGACGACGACCGAGCACATCGCTGTTCGCGTTCGCCGGCGAGTTGCTGCCGTAGACGAACAGCGCGGCACCGTCGCCGCCCGCCACCTGCGGCCGGAACCCGTAGATGGACACGACGATCACCGGACCGACCGTGCCGTCGTACTCGACGAACGCCGCCTCGGTCGAGGCCTGCACGTCGTCGTGCGTGAAGTTCCGCTGCCAGGTCATGAGCCAGCGACCGTCGAACGTCGTGACGTTGGGAATCTGCGCGAAGTTCGGGCCGACCAGCATCGCCGCGGGATCGAGCAGGGCGCCGGTGGCGCCGTCGACCCGACGCCCGTACGCGAAGCGGAACTGCGGATTGCCGGGCGCGTGCGAACCGACGACGAGGAAGCGCCCGTCGAGTCCGGCGACCTCCGCCGTGCCGCCGGGCATCACGTCGAACGGACTCGCGTCGAGAATCGCGCCGTCGGCGCCGAGCCGGCGACCGACGATGCCGCCCGTCGTGCTCCACACGGCGAGGTACCGCGCGCCGTCCCAGGCGACCGACGGATACCCGAGGGCGAGCGCGGCATCGAGTTCGATCGGCAGGGCGTCGAGCGGCGTGCCGTCGGGTCCGACGCGCTGGGCGAGGATGCGGGCCGCGCCGCTGTGCGCGCTGCGCCACACGGCCATCCATGCGCCGTCCGCCCCGGCGGCGAGGTCGACGCCGAGTTGGGTCGGCGCGGCAAACGACAGGATCTGCTCCGCGCTCGGGTTGACGTCGGCGTCGACGTGCGCGCCGTAGATGTCGTACTCGCCGCTCCCGACGCGACGATCCTGCCAGGCGAGCTGAAGACTCCCGTCATCGCCGCCGGCAAGGGCGAGTTGATCCGTCAGATTCGCGTCGGACACGTTGAGGCGCACGCCGCTCGGATCGCGGACCAGACCGGCCGCGCTGATGCGGGCGGCGCGATAGCCCTCGTTGATGCGTTCCCACGCGGCCCACCACTGGGTGCCGCCCCAGGTGACGTCGATGCCGTTGGACACGCCGGTCGTCGAGGTGATGAGTCGTCCGGTGGGGAAGTCGAGGGTGCCGTCGGGCGCCATGGGCGACCCGACGTGGTTCGTGCCGCTCGTCCACGCGACGTAGTACTCGGTGCCGTTGGACGCGATCGTGTTGCCGACGACGTCGAACACGGTGCCGATGGGATTCAGGTCGGCGTCGAAGCGGCGGGCCTTCAGACCGTTGGCGTCGTAGGTGAGCAGGAACTCGCCGGACGCGGCGTGCACGCCGAGGCCGAAGTAGAGGAAGAACGTGGAGGGAACGAGTTCGACGGGGACGGCGTCGATGATCGCGCCGTCGGACGCGATGCGCCGAGCCTAGATGCCGCCGTCGCCGGCCTGCGTGCCCTGCGCCACGATGAGCCACTCGGATCCGTTGGACGTGAGCGCCCAGTTCACGGACGACGACGAGGTGAACATCACGAGCGGCTCGTCGTCGAGGACGACGCCGTCGGAGGAGACGCGCACCGCGAGCACGGCCTGCTGGTAGAAGAACTCCGACGGGACCTGGCCCTTCCAGGCGACGAGCCAGTCGGTGCCGTTCCAGGCGACCCGCGCGTCGGTCTCGGTGCCGAGGTCGTGGGAGATGACCAGCGGGATCGCGTCGAGCAGCGTGCCGTCCGCGGCCAGGCGGGCGGCGAAGATGTCCGTCGACGACTGGTCGCCGCTGTCGAACGTGAGCACCGCGGCGCGGGCGTCGGTCCAGACGGCGAGATACCGGTCGCCGCCGAGGGCGATCCGGGGCGACGACTGCACGCCGGCCGCCGCATCCGACGCGAGGTCGCCGGGCAGCG
>JAGQOI010000419.1 GCA_020427625.1 Phycisphaerales bacterium
ATCGATCTGCCGGATGCGCGTCGTGAAGCCGGACGGCAGCGCCATCACCTCGTCGCCGCTCCGGAACACGCCCGCCGCGACCTGGCCCGCGTACCCGCGGTAGTCGTGGTGCCGGTCGGAGTGGGGACGGACGATCCACTGCACCGGGAAGCGGGCGTCGATCAGGTTGCGATCCGAGGAGATGTGCACGTGCTCCAGATGGTGCAGCAGCGCGGATCCCTGGTACCACGGCGCCCTCGCCGAACGTTCGACGACGTTGTCGCCGTGCAGGGCGCTCATGGGAACGAACGTGATGTCCGAGATCTCCAGGCGGGCGGCGAAGTCCTCGAAGTCGCGACAGATCCGGTGGTAGACCGCCTCGTCCCAGTCGACGAGATCCATCTTGTTCACGCACACCACCATGTGCGGAACCCGCATGAGCGAACAGATGAACGCGTGACGACGCGTCTGCTCGACGACGCCGTGACGCGCGTCCACCAGGACGATCGAGAGATTCGCCGTGCTCGCGCCCGTCACCATGTTCCGCGTGTACTGCACGTGACCGGGGGTGTCGGCGATGATGAACTTCCGGCGCGGCGTCGCGAAGTAGCGGTACGCGACGTCGATCGTGATCCCCTGCTCACGTTCCGCCCGCAGACCGTCCGTCACGAGGGCGAGGTTCACGTTCTCGTCGCCACGCTGACGACTCACCCGCTCCACCGCCTCCAGTTGATCCTCGAAGATCGTCTTGCTGTCGAAGAGCAGACGCCCGATCAGCGTCGACTTGCCGTCGTCGACGGAGCCGCACGTGAGCAGGCGCATCATGTCCATGTTCAGATACGACGCCGCGTCGAACGGCGGGAACGCACTCGTCGGTTCGGTCGTCATCGCATCCACGCTCGATTCCGCGCCCATCAGAAGTACCCTTCCCGCTTCCGGTCCTCCATCGAGGCCTCCGAGACCTTGTCGTCGATCCGCGAGCCACGCTCCGTCCGACGCGCCACCGCGATCTCCGCGATGATGTCCTCGACGCTGGTCGCGATCGATTCGACCGCGGCCGTGCACGTCATGTCGCCCACCGTGCGGAATCGCACCATCCGGCGCGTCGGCGTCTCGCGGTCGCGCAGCGTGATGTACGGCGAGTTCGGCAGCAGGATCCCGTGACGCTCCACGACCTCGCGCTCGTGCGAGAAGTAGATGCTCGGGATCTCCAGACCCTCCTGCAGGATGTAGAGCCAGACGTCCAATTCCGTCCAGTTGCTCAGCGGGAACACGCGGATGTTCTCGCCCTTGCGGATGCGGCCGTTGTACAGGTTCCACGGCTCCGGGCGCTGGTTCTTCGGATCCCACTGCCCGAAGTCGTCGCGGAACGAGTAGATCCGCTCCTTCGCGCGGGCCTTCTCCTCGTCCCGACGCGCGCCGCCGAAGGCCGCGTCGAACTCGAACTCCTCCAGGGCGTCCAGCAGCGTGACGATCTGGAGCCGGTTGCGGCTCGCGTCCGGACCGGTCTCCTCCGTCGCCCGACCCGACCGGATCGAATCCTCCACCAGACGCACCACCAGTCGCTCCCCGAGCGCCTCGATGCGGCGATCGCGGAACTCCAGGGTTTCCGGGAAATTATGTCCCGTATCGATGTGCATCATCGGGAACGGGAACCGGGCCGGCCGAAACGCCTTCTCCGCGAGCCGAAGCATGACGATCGAGTCCTTGCCGCCGCTGAACAGCAGCACCGGGCGCTCGAACTCCGCCGCGACCTCACGCATGATGTGGATCGCCTCGGACTCCAGCATTTCCAGATGCGTCAGGGTGTAATTCATCGCGATCGTCGATCCCTCGGGTTCATCGGACGATCCGCCCGCGGACTCCAACCCGCTTCGGACCATCGCGAGACGCGAGTATATCGACCCGGACGAGGCAGGGCGTCCAGTCGATCCCGATCCGTCGCCTCAAACCCGTCGCCACGCCCGCCGGTGCGCCTCCGAACCCGTCTCTCAGGCCCCGCGCGGCAACGTCGTCGCGCGCCCCGTCCGGTCCGCCGACGCTCAGGGCGAGTCGACGTACGGCGGCAACGCTTCGCCGAGGACCTGCTCGCGCCGACTCGTCCCGAACGGCGACCAGCGCCGCATGTCGCGGCTCAACTCCGAGAGCGCCTCCAGGGTCGTGCTGCCGTCCAGGTGCACCACCGGGATCGACCCGCCGCTCCCACGCACGATCGGCAGTCCCGGGAACCGGTCGTAGTCGCCCTGGTCCGTGTGACGCATCGCGTCCTCGCGACCGATCGTCCACTGGTGATCGCCCCACTTGGCGTCGCTTCCCGATCCCGAAAGGATCGTGAACGGCGGCAGAACCGTCGCCGCGCCGACGGATTCGCCGAACGTGCCGGTCCGGTACGCCTCGAAGTCGGGATGCGTCGGGTTCACCTGGGCCGCCGGCATGAACGAGATCACGGAACTCGGACTCCGCACCTCGGAGAACCGCACGGCGGCGATCTTCGTGTTGCCGCTCGTGTTCCACGGGCTGAACGCCGCGGCCGGTCCGCCGTGCGTGTTGTCGCCGCCGACGAACAGCGAGTTCATGCCGAAGGCCGGCGTCTCGCTGAGTCCGAGTCCGGCCCCCGCGGTCGTCGGGCCGTAGAGGCCGTCCTGGTATTGCGCGATGATCTTCTCCTTCTGGGCGCCGTACCCCTCGAACATCGACTGCCAGGCGTTGTCGAGGTAGGGCGACAGGCGCCAGACGTAGCTGCGCAGTTCGGCGTTGTTCGGCAGCGTCTCGCCGGTGGGCAGCGAGCCGGTGATGCCGAGGGCGGTGACCATGTCCTGCCCGCCGTCATACCCGAGATAGCCCGGCATGATCCGCTGCTGGTGGTCGCTGCCGTACGACGACAGCGCGAACCCGAGCTGGCGCAGAGCCGCCTGGTTCCCGGTCCGCTGCGCGGCACCGCGCACGCCCGCCATCACGAAGACGAGCGTCGAGATCAGGATCGCGATGATCGCGATGGACGCGAGCAGTTCGAGCAGCGAGAAGGCGCGACGGACGGACGATTGCATGCACATGCGGAACACTCCCTGGACGTGGGCGCGGCGGACACGGGCGACGACGGGCTCAACCGCCGCCGAACGCGATCACGTCGTCGTACTCGGCGACGATCGTCGCCGGATACGTGCCGTCCGTGATGTCCTCGACGATCGCGCCGGGATCGCCCGGGCCGTCGTCGGACGAGAGATA
>JAGQOI010000420.1 GCA_020427625.1 Phycisphaerales bacterium
AACGTCAGCCGGTGCCAGTTCGGATCATCGGGATCCGGCTCGGCGTAGGACGGGTCGTCGGGCGCGGCATCGATCCAGAAGTCATCGGTGCCGAGATGGGCGCCGATGCGGCGCCGGTCGCCGCCGGTGATGAGGATCTCGGCCTGCTGGCAGCAGGTCTTCTGGAGGCGCGCGCATCGCGCGCAGGGGTGGAGGCATTCGTCGTCCATCACGCCATCACCGCGTCGACGGGCTCCGGAAGGGGATCGGGATAGCGGAAGATCTCACCGGCGTAGTTGCGGACGATGATGTCGTCGCCCTCGCGACCGAGCACGTACTCCGGCGAGAGCGGGATCTTGCCGCCGCCGCCGGGCCCGTCGATGACGAAGGAGGGCACCGCGTAGCCGGTGGTGTGTCCGCGCAGGGCCTCGATGATGCGGATGCCGGTCTCGACGGGCGTCCGGAAGTGCCGCGAGCCCGGGATCGGATCGCACTGGTAGATGTAGTACGGCCGCACGCGGATCTTGAGCAGGTTGTGCATGAGCTGCTTCATGACCTCGGGCGTGTCGTTCACGTTCCGGGTGAGGACGGTCTGGCTGCCGAGGGGCACGCCGGCGTCGGCGAGTCGTCCGCAGGCCTGGGCGACCTCGGGCGTGATCTCCCGCGGGTGCATGAAGTGGACGCTCATCCACAGCGGGTGGTGCTTGCGGAGGCTCGCGCAGAGGGCGGGCGTGATGCGCTGGGGCAGGACGCAGGGGATCTTCGAGCCGATCCGGACGAACTCGACGTGCCTGATCGCCCGGAGGCGTCCGAGCAGCCAGTCGATGCGGTCGTCGTTCATCGTCAGCGGGTCGCCGCCCGAGATGAGCACGTCGCGGATCGTCGGCGTCGCCTCGATGTAGGCGAGCGCCCGCTCGAACTGCTTCGTGTTGAAGTGGTACTCGCCCGTCTTGCCGACGAGACGGGACCGTGTGCAGTAGCGGCAGTAGGTCGCGCAGAAGCTCGTGACGAGGAACAGCACGCGGTCCGGATACCGATGCACGAGCCCGGGCACGGGCATGTCGCCATCCTCGTCGAGCGGGTCGGCGACCTCGCCGCGGTCGAGGACGAACTCGTCCCCCACCGGGATCATCGTCCGGCGAAGACCGTCCATCGGGTCGTCCGGGTCGAGCAGCGAGGCGTAATACGGCGTGATCCCGACCGGCAGCCGGTCGCCCAGCTCCACCACCGTCCGGTGCTCCTCCTCGGAGAGCGAGAAGGCCCGGGTGAGGTGGTCGATGTCACGCAAGCGGTGACGAAGCTGCCACTTCCAGTCGTTCCACTCGGCGTCGGTCGCGTCGGGGAACACGCGGTCGCGGAATGCCGCCGCCCGCTCGCCGATGACGAACTCGTCACCGTCGGGCGCCGGCGCGGGCGCTGTGCGGCGAGCGACGGCGGTCGCCGTCCCCACCGCGCCGAGTATGGGAGGTTCGGGTTCGTCGGGACCCTCGGCGCCCATCTGCGGCAGGCTGAGGGTCAGACGAGCACCGGTCTTGATCGTCGCGGACTTGGGCATCGGAGCTCCAATTCCAAGATCAGGGGTGAGCCCGGAAGCGGGACCCGCGATCGGCATGTCGATCGCGGTGCCTCACAGGTGGCGGAAGTGTACCGACGACGAATCACCAGGCAACGTCTTTCATTCCGGACGCGAAGTATTTTTTTCGCGACGAGGAGACCTCCGAGACATCTTCGGATCATCGGGCGCCGGACGCGGCGTCCTGTCGCACCCGCTCGCCGCGCCGGCCGAGGTTGCCGATGCAGGACGCGACGAGCGCCGTCCATCCGGTCTGGTGGTTGGCGCCGATGCCGGTGCCGTGATCGCCGTGGAAGTACTCGTAGAACAGGATGAGGTCCTTCCAGTGCGGGTCGGTCGCGTACCGACCGTCGTCGCCGTGGCACGGACGCCGCCCGGCGCCGTCGGGGAGGAACAGCCGGGACAGCCGCCGGCGGAGTTCGTCGGCGACCTCGTGCAGCGTGCGGGCGACGCCGGATCCCGTCGGGCATTCGATCCGGAAGTCGTCGCCGTAGAAGTGGGCGTAGCGTTCGACGGCCTCGATGAGGAGGTAGTTCACCGGGAACCAGATCGGGCCCCGCCAGTTCGAGTTGCCGCCGAACAGCCCGCTCGTCGAGGCGCCGGGGACGTAGTCGACCCGGAACTCGTCGCCGTTCGTGCGGAAGACGTAGGGATGGGTCGCATGGACCCGGGACAGCGAGCGGATCCCGTGCGGCGCGAGGAACTCGGTCTCGTCGAGCATGTAGGCGAGCGCGCGTTCGAGACGGGTGCGCGACGGAATCGCCAGCAGCAGGTGCTCGTGCGTGCGGTCGACATCGCGGCGCTCGAGGTACGAGATGTGACGCGCCAGGTCCGGGCGGTTCCTGAGGAACCACTGCGTGCGCTTGCGGAACCCGGGCAACCGGTCGATGTGGCTCCCGTCGAGGACCTCGACGGCGATGAGGGGGATGAGTCCGACCAGCGAACGGACGCGCAGGGGGCGGGGCTTGCCGTCGACGTTGAGCTGGTCGTAGTAGAACCCGTCGTCCTCGTCCCAGAGCCCGGTCCCGCCGAGCGAGTTCATCGCGTCGCAGATGGCGACGAAGTGCTCGAAGAACTTCGACGCGACGTCCTCGTAGGTCCGGTCGTGATGGGCGAGTTCCAGCGCGATCGACAGCATCGTGCCGCAGAAGAACGCCATCCACGCGGTGCCGTCCGCCTGGTCGAGATGCCCGCCGGTCGGCAGCGGGCGGGATCGATCGAACACGCCGA
>JAGQOI010000421.1 GCA_020427625.1 Phycisphaerales bacterium
CAGCTTCGCGCGTTCACCCCCCGCGAACTCGAGGCGGCCGGTCGTCTGACGCGTCCGATGTACGCCGGCCCGCTCGATCTCAACTACCGGCCGCTGTCGTGGGACGAGGCGCTCGACCGCATCGCGACGAAGATGCGCCGCACGGCGCCGGACGAGTCGTTCTTCTACTTCAGCGGACGTTCGTCGAACGAGGCCGGCTTCCTGCTCCAGCTCGTCGCGCGGCTCTACGGCACGAACAACGTCAACAACTGCTCCTACTACTGTCACCAGGCCTCCGGCGTCGGGCTCGGCAGCGTGACGGGTTCGGGCACGGCGACGGTCGTGCTCGACGACATCGAGGGCTGCGACCTCGTGTTCCTCATCGGCGCGAACCCCTCGTCGAACCACCCGCGCCTCATGACGACGCTCAAGGACCTGAAGCGTCGGCGCGGGACGGTCGTCGTCGTGAACCCGCTGCGCGAGGTCGGGCTCTGCCGCTTCAAGGTGCCGTCGGACGTGCGAAGCATGCTCTTCGGCACGAAGATCGCCGACGAGTACATCCAGCCGCACATCGGCGGCGACATCGCGTTCCTCACCGGCGTCGCCAAGGCGGTCATCGAGCGGGGCGGCGTGGACGAGGCCTTCGTCACGTCGCACGCCGACGGCTGGCCGGAGTTCGAACGACACGTCCGCGCCATCCCGTGGCGCGAGATCGTCGCCCGCTCCGGCATCGACCAGGCGACGATCTGGCACATCGCCGAGGTCTACCGTCGCTCGAAGCACACCATCTTCTGCTGGGCGATGGGCATCACCCACCACGAACACGGCGTCGAGAACGTCCAGATGATCGCCAACCTCGCGATGATGCGCGGGATGCTCGGGCGTCCGCACGCGGGACTCCTCCCGCTCCGCGGGCACAGCAACGTGCAGGGCATGGGGTCCATGGGCGTCACGCCGGAACTCAAGGACGCCGTCCTCGACCGCATCGAGTCCGAGTTCGGCGTCGTCCTGCCCAAGACGCCCGGACTCGACACCATGGGCTGCATGGTCCGCGCCGACGAGGGACGCTGCCGCTTCGCCATGTGCCTCGGCGGCAACCTCTACGGGTCGAACCCGGACTCCCGCTTCGCGGCCCGCGCGCTCGGGCGCATCGACATGACGGTCTGCCTCAGCACGACCCTCAACACCGGACACGTCCGCGGACGCGGGAAGGAGACGATCATCCTGCCCGTGCTCGCCCGCGACGAGGAGCCGCAGCCGACGACGCAGGAGTCGATGTTCAACTTCGTGCGCCTCAGCGACGGCGGCACGCCGCGCCTCGACGGCCCGCGGGCCGAGGTCCAGGTCATCGCCGATCTCGCCGAACGCGTCGTCGACGATCACGGCGCCCTCGACTGGACCTCGATGCGCGAGTACGGACGCATCCGCGACGCCATCGGGAAGATCATCCCCGGCTACGAGGCGATCGGACGCATCGACCGCACGAAGAACGAGTTCCAGATCGCCGGACGGACGTTCCACGACGCGACCTTCGCGACCGACACCGGACGCGCGAAGTTCCACGCGATCGACCTCCCGGAGCTCCGCGGCACGGGCGCCCACGAACTCCGCCTCATGACCGTCCGGTCCGAGGGACAGTTCAACACCGTCGTCTACGAGGAGTACGACCTCTACCGCGGCCAGGATCGGCGCGACGTCATCCTGATGAACGCCCACGACATGCGACGCCTCGGGTTCGCGACCGACCAGCGCGTCTCCGTGACCACCGACACCGGTGCGATGACGGGCCTGCTCGCCCGCGCGATCGACATCCCGCCGGGCAACGCCGTGATGTACTACCCCGAAGCCAACGTCCTCATCCCCCGCGCCACGGATCGCAAGTCCGGCACGCCGTCGTTCAAGAACATCGTCGTGCGCGTGAACGCGGATCAGTCGCCGGCGACGAGCGCGTCGTAGTCCTCGGGCGTGTTCACGCCGACGAGCGCGGCCGCGTCGTCCTCCGAGACGGACACCGTCCGCGCGCCGACCGCGTCGAGCCACTCGTGCAGCGCCCGCCGACCGCTCCGCAGGTGGGCGTCGAGGACGGCCCGCGGGTCGGATCCGCGCGGCGGCCCGTCGGTCACCCGGAGCGGCAGCGGATGACGCCGCCCGTCGGGCGTCGCGAACACCGCGACCGGCGCGGGCGGGTCGAGGAGTCGGGCGAGCAGATCGGTCGTGATGCGTGGCTGATCGCACGCGCAGACGAGGGCGACGCCGCGCGCGTCGGCGAGCAGCGCGTCGAGTCCGCCGAGCGGACCGAGGCCGGGGACGCGATCGGCGATCCGGCGCGTCCCGGGCAGGATGTCGCGATCGCCGAGGACGACGATCTCGGCGCAGAGCGGCGCGAGCGCGTCGCGCACGGCGACGACGAACGGGCGTCCGTCGGGCAGCGTCAGTTCATCCTTCGGTCGTCCCATGCGGGAGCTGCGTCCGCCGGCGAGGATCGCGCCGACGACGCGCCGGTCAGTCACGGGCGGCCGGCGCGACGGCGCGGACCTCGATGGTCTCGCCCGGCGCGAGCGGCGCGGGCGCGACGACCTTCCCGTAGAACCCGAGGCGCCCGACGACGGCCTTCTTCAGGTCCGGGCTGATCGCATCGAGGACGTAGCAGGGCCGGCGGACCTTCGTGAGTTCGACCACGAGCCCGCCGCTGAAGTGCAGGCGATCGCCGACGGCGAGTCGATCGACGTCGAGATCGCGGGCGGTGACGTTCTCGCCGGTCGCGCCGGGGAAGACGTCGAAGCCCTCGGCGCGAAGGTCGTCGAGGTCGTCGAGATCGATGA
>JAGQOI010000422.1 GCA_020427625.1 Phycisphaerales bacterium
CGAGGAATGCGTCGAGAGCCGCGTCGGCCTGGCGCAGGTGCGTGACGCGCTCGACGTTCATGCGCGGGAGGAGCCGATTGCACGCGGCCCGCTGCTCGTCCGTCCAGGGCGACGGCATGAAGAAGCCTTCGCGCGGCGGCAGGCGCACGCCGACGGTGGCGAGATCGGCCTCGAGTGCCTGCGCGGCGCGATCGAGCGACGTCTCGATTGCCAGCATGGCGACGAGGTACCGGTCGTAGCAGGCATCGAGGAGCGGGCGTGTCTCGGGCGTGAGGTGAAGGGCGTGGGCGAGCGGCTCGATGAGCGGCCGCGGGACCAGGACGTCGAACTCGTCGTACCGCCCACCGGGTGCGCGGAGGTCGGCGTAGGTCGGCGCGGCGAGGGCGAGCAACGCGATGAGCGCGACCGGGATCCAACGGGCCTTCAATGCGCGGCATGTCATGTCGCCGACTCCCGGGGCGACGGTCCCGACCGATCGAGATCAGTGCCCGTGAGAAGTATTCCTTCTCGCGCGGCGATCGGCAAGACCGAAGCTCATGCCCGGCTCAGCGCAGGACGACCTTGCCCGTGCCGGGGACGACGTCGCCGAGGACGGTCGCGTGTTCGCCGAACTCGTTGAGTTGGCGGACGACGGAGTCGGCGAAGCTCGGGCGGACGATGAGGACGTAGCCGATGCCCATGTTGAAGACGCGGTACATCTCGTCGCGTTCGACGTTGCCGTGTCGGCGGAGGAACTCGAAGACGGGCGGGACGGTCCAGCTCTTGAGGTTGATCTTGGCGTCGAGGTGTTCGGGCAGGGCGCGGTTCACGTTGCCGGGCACGCCGCCGCCGGTGATGTGGGCCATGCCGGAGACGACCTTCTTCACCGTGTAGTGGTGGAGCAGGCGCACGATGGGTTTCGCGTAGATGCGGGTGGGTCGCAGGAGTTCCTCGCCGAGCGTGCGGCCGTCGAACTCGGCGAACACGCGATCCCAGCGGAAGCGTTTCTTCTTCACGATCTTGCGGACGAGCGTGTATCCGTTGGAGTGGATGCCGTCGCTGGCGAGTCCGATCACGACGTCGCCGGCCTCGACGCGCATGGGGTCGATCGCGCGGCTCAGTTCGACGACGCCGACGGCGAAGCCGGCCATGTCGAAATCACCTTCGGCGTAGACGTCGGGCATTTCGGCGCATTCGCCGCCGATGAGGGCGCAGCCGGCGATCTCGCAGCCCTTGGCGACGCCTTCGATCATGGCGGCGGTCTGTTCGGGGATGACTCGATGGAGGCCGAGGTAGTCGAGGAAGAACAGTGGTTCGGCGCCCTGGACGACGAGGTCGTTGACGTTCATGGCGACGAGGTCGATGCCGACGGTGTGGTACACCTGCATGTCGGCGGCGATCTTGACCTTGGTGCCGACGCCGTCGGTGCAGGCGACGAGGACGGGGTCGCGGTAGTTCTTCTTGAACAGTTTCTCGTTGTAGTCGAGGCGGAACATGCCCGCGAAGGCGCCGTGCCGGCCGATGACGCGCGGGCCGTGGGTGCGCTTCAGCGTCGACTTGATGAGGGAGACGACGGCGTCACCGGCCTCGATGTCGACGCCGGCGGCGGCGTACGTCATCGGCTTGCCACGAACGCCCGGCGTGGAGGCGGAGGAGCTCATGCGCGTAGTGTACGCGATCCCCCGACCACGCTGCGCCGACGCGCGAACGCCTTTGGGACAGGTCCCGGGACAGTCCCGGGAACTGTCCCCAAAGGTGTTGAAACAGGCTTTGGGACAGTTCCGGGAACTGTCCCAAAGGGTGTTGCAACGAGGATCGGGACCGTTCCCGGATCGGTTGCGAACGCTAGAATCGATCCGCGATGGACCTCACCCGGACGACGACCGCATTGCTCGACGGGCTCCATGACCCGGACAACGCCGAGGCATGGACGACGTTCGATACCCGGTACCGCCCCATCCTCTTCGGACTCGGACGCCGACTCGGACTCGCCGATGCCGATGCCGCCGACATCGCCCAGGAAACCATCCTCCAGTTCATCAAGGAATACGGCTCCGGTCGCTACGACCGAGCCCGCGGACGACTCCGCAGCTGGCTCCTCGGCATCGCCCGAACCCGCATCGCCGGCATCCATCGCAAACGATCCACCCGACGCGAGGCCGCCGGCGCCTCCGCCATCGACATCATGCCCGACGAGGCGACCATGACCACCATCTGGGACGCCGAACGACGACGCGAAATCCTTCGCACCGCCCTCGACGCCCTCCGCACGAAGACCCGGACCGCCGATCGAACCATCCGAGCCTTCGAACTGCTCGTGCTCCACCAACAACCCGTCGCCGCCGTCGCCGCCGAACTCGGCATGTCCGATCACGACGTCTACCTCGCCAAGAGCCGCGTCACCGAACGACTCCGCGACCTCGTCGCCCAGGTCGAACACGCCTACGACGAGGACGCCTGATGGACGCCGGGACGACCGAGCCGTGTCCCGGACGCGCCGCCCTCGAACGACTCGCCGCCGGTGCGCCCGACCCGAGAACCGCCGCCCACGTCGACGCCTGCCCGACCTGCACCGACGCCGTCGCCGCGATCCGCGCCGAGAACCAGTTCCTCGCCGAACTCATCGCCGCCGACGACACGCCCGGCGGACCGCCGACCACCATCGCCGACGGCGCCGGCCCGCCCGGCTACGACATCGTGCGCGAGATCCATCGCGGCGCACAAGGCGTCGTCTACGAAGCCGTCCAGCGCGCCACGAAACGCACCGTCGCCCTCAAGATGCTCCTCCAGGGCGCCTTCGCGACCAGCCGACAACGCGAACGCTTCGAACGAGAAGCCGAACTCGCCGCGTCACTTCACCATCCCCACGTCGTCACCGTCTACGACAGCGGCATCACGCCCGACGGCCGACACTACCTCGCCCTCGAACACGTCGACGGCGTCACCCTCACCGAATACCTCCGACCCGACGGCGCCGACACCACGCCGCGACCGGCCGTCGACGACGTGCTGCGCCTCTTCGCGATGATCGCCGACGCCGTCGTCGCCGCCCATCAACGCGGCATCATCCATCGCGATCTCAAGCCCGCCAACATCGTCGTCGACGCCGACGGCGAGCCGCACGTGCTCGACTTCGGACTCGCGAAACTCGTCGGGCCCGAAGCCCTGCTCGCCGAACCGACCTCGTCGGTCGCCGGCGAATTCGTGGGCACGTTCGCGTATGCCGCGCCGGAACAGGTCGCCGCCGACCCCTCGCGCATCGACACCCGAACGGACGTGTACGCACTGGGCGTGCTGCTGTACGAGATGCTGTGCGGCGTTCGGCCGTACGAATTGCGCGGCTCACTCCGGGCGGTCGTGGACACGATCACGACGGCGACGCCGCGCCCGCCGTCGCATCATCGCGACGATCTGGACCGGGACGTCGAGATCATCGCGCTGGAGGCGCTGGAGAAGGATCCCGCCGACCGCTACCAGTCGGCGCAGGCGATGCTGGACGACGTCCGCAACGTGTTGTCCGGCCGTCCGATCATGGCGCGCCAGGACGACAACTGGTACGTGCTGCGGAAGACGATCCGCCGGTACCGCGTGCCGCTGTCGTTCGCGTCGGCCGCGTTCGCGGTGGTGGTGATCTTCGCGGTGTCGCTGTGGGTGACGCTTCAGGAGTCGCGGCGGCAGAACGACATGAAGTCGAAGGCCGTGCTGGCGCTGACGCAGGTCTTCGGCACGACGGATTACGAGAACGCCTATGCCGCGGAGGCGCCGGCGTCGAGCATCGAGGAGGTGCTCGAGCGGGCGGCGGCGATCGTCGAGCGCATGCTGTCGGCCTACCCGGAGCTCGCGGCTCCGGCGCGGACGGCGATCGGCGAGTCGCTCATGAGTTTCGGGCGTCGTGACGAGGCGCAGCGTCACTTCGAGGCGGCGTATGCGTTGTACGCGTCCCTGCACCGGCCGCCGCATCCCGACCTCGCGACGAGTCTGCACAACCTCGGGCGGGTGCACTGGAAGAAGCGCGAGTTCGCCGCGGCGCTGCCGTACTACGAGGATGCGCTGGCGATGCGTCGGGCCCTGTACGGCGACCGGCATCTCGACACGGCGCGGTCGATGACGCACCTCGCGTCGACGCTCAAGAACCTCGGGCGCCTCGACGAGGCGCTGGCGATGTACCGACGCTCGCTGGAGATCCACCAGGCGATCCTGCCGCCGCTGCACGTCGAGATCGGCGGCACGCTGAACGGGCTCGCGACGTGCTATCTCGAACTCGACCGCCCGCGTGATGCGCTGCCGTGCCTCGAGGGCGCCGTCGAGATCGCGGCGGCGGAGTACGGCGACGACGACTGGCGGACGGCCCGCGGGCGTCACAATCTCGCCCGATGTCTCATCGATCTCGGTACGTTCGGTCGCGCGCGCACGATGCTGGAGCAGGCGCTCGTCGTGAAGCGGACGCGTCCGGACGAGACGGACATCGCGAACACGCTGATCCAGCTCGCGCGCGTCGCCCGACTGGCGGGTGACGATGCCGAGTACGTCGTCTTCCGCACCGAGGCGGAGCGGATCGTGCGCGCGAACTACGAGGCCGCGCAGGCGGACGAACTGCTCGCGGAGATCATGCGGGCGCCGGTGGAAGCGTCACGCTGAGCGCCGTCGTCCGCGGGCGGTGAGGAGTCCGCCGAAGCCGAGCACGAGCAGGGTCGCGGGCGCCGGGACGAACTCGACGCCGGTCAGCTCGATGTAGTACTCACCGATCGCACCGGGTTCGGTCCAGAAGGCGATCGGCAGCGAGCCGCCGAGACCGTCCGGTCCGGAGACCTCGGTCGGCGTCGCGAAGTCGAAGATCTCGCCGCCGGCGGAGAACGGGTCGCTGCCCGCGCCCGAGATGGCGAGATAGTAGATGCCGGGCGCGACGAGTCCGGGCGTCGCGTCGTCGGTCGCCGGGCCGAACGCCGCCTGGTCGGTGATGCTCATCGCGTTGTCGTTGCCGAGCACGCCGAGACCGCTCTCGTCGAAGAGCCACAACTGGATGTCGAAGCCGCCGGCGACGACGAGCGACTCGGCGAAGAACGCGGACGGCGTCGGGATGAAGATCTTGTACATGTCCTGGAAGTCGGACCCGCCGGGGCCGAAGGCGTTGCCCGTCAGCGATCCCCTGATGCTGTTCAGCGGGCCGCTCAGGTTCGGAACC
>JAGQOI010000423.1 GCA_020427625.1 Phycisphaerales bacterium
AGGCCGATTCGCCCGCGCCCACTCGACGCCGATCGTGATCGCCCGCGCCTGCGCCAGTTGTGCGAGGAAGTGCCATGACGCAAAGTCCCACGGCGCCGCGAAGGTCTCGCCGAGGTCGCCGTACTGCGACGCGTTGCCGCCCCACGAACGCTGGCGATGGACGAGGGCCGCGTCATCGGGATCGGGCGGCACCGCGCCGAGCGCCTCGACGAGGGTCGGCAGGCACGGCGGCGCCTGGTGTCCGAACTCGCTCACGAACCGCGGCGTGATCGCGCGGTATCCCGTGCCGCGCGCATCCCAGGTGTGTCGATCGCCGTGGTCGGGATCGTTCGGATGGCGCGACGGCGTGCCCGAGTACGGGCTGTCCGGCCAGTACGGGCGTGCGGGATCGAGCGCCCGCACCCGCTCCGGAATCCACTCCAGCCAGTAGCGTCTCCCCCAGGTCTGTCCGGGCGCGAGTTGATCCTTCCATCCCCACGACTCGTAGGCGACGAAGTTCTCGTTGCCGCCGCACCAGAGCACGATCGCCGGATGCGAGGCGAGTCGGCGGACCTGGGCGTCGACCTCGGCCTCGACGAGGGCCGGATACGGCGGCTCCTCGGGATAGGTGGCGCACGCGAACATGAAGTCCTGCCAGACGAGCAGGCCGAGTTCGTCGCACAGGTCGTAGAAGACATCGTCCTCGTAGAAGCCGCCGCCCCAGACCCGGATCATGTTCATTCCGGCCGCGCGGGCCTGTTCGAGGCGCTCGCGGTATCGCGCCGGCGTCATCTCGGTCGGAAACAGGGAGTCCGGGATCCAGTTCGCGCCGCGGGCGAACACCGGACGATCGTTCACGCAGATCGTGAAACGCCGGCCCCGCGCGTCGGGGGTGGTGTCGAGCGTCGCCGTCCGCAGCCCGATGCGTCGCGTCGCGTCATCCACGATCTCGTCGCCGACGATGAGGTCGACGCGAAGATCATGGAGGGTCGGCGCGCCGAGATCGCGAGGCCACCACCGCTCGGGCGCCGGCACGTCGAGCCGGATCGTCGTGATCGCCTCCGCCGTCGCGATCCCGACGAAGCGCCGTCCGTCCGGCGCCGTGAGCGTGACCCGCACGTGCGCGGCGGGCGCGTCGACGGCGCGCCGGACGCCGATCACGACGTCGACGGACGCGCGGCGGGCATCGGCGCGGACCACGTTCGCCTGCACGAACCCGAGGCGCGCGCCGCGCCAGGTCTCGAGCACGAACGGGCGCCAGATCCCGACCGTCGGCACCTGCGGACCCCAGTCCCACCCGAAGTTGCACGCCGCCTTGCGGATGTACTGGAACTGTCCCCAGTCGCCGTTCACCGGACGTGCCCCGCGCTCGTCGCGACACGCGTCGACGAACCGCCGCGGCCCGACGAAACGGACCGTGAGCCGATTGTCCGTCGGGCGGAGCAGGGGTCCGACGTCTGCTCGGTGGACGACGTGCATGTTGGCGGCGTCGATGATCGGCACGTCGTTCAACGTCACCCGTGCGATCGTGTCGAGCCCGTGCGCGACGATCTCGACGAGGTCGCCGGGCTCCGGCGCCGAGGCGAGCGCGAACGTCGTCTCGTAGCGCCAGTCCGTCTCGCCGATCCAGAGCGCATCGAGTTCGGCGCGTCCGTGGTTCGGGTGTTCGATCACGCCCGCCCGAATGAGATCGAGGTGGACGCAGCCCGGGACGAGGGCCGGCCACGGGCCGCCCGTCGCCCGGGCGTCGGGCGAGGGCCCGGCGGCCTCGACGGTCCAGGCGGCGTCGGCGAGCGATTGGCGTCGAACGCCGCGGTGCACGCTCATCGTTCCCGTCGCCACGGAATCACCGGATTGATCGTTCCGTCGCCCGCCATCGGCTGCTAACATACCATGGCGCATCGATTTAGGCGGCCGCAAGGGCATCCGGCGCCGGATTCCGGGTCGGTCGGGCCGGAATCCGTCGGAATGGGCGGTCCAGGTGATGTGTCCAAGGTGTGTGGGGCACGCCGTTTCCGGCGACCGCCCGCCCCCGCCTCGTCGTGGAGATCCGACATGCGAAGACGACATGCACTCGTTCCTGCCCTGCTGGCGATTCCGTTCACCCTGTCGTTCGGCGCCTCCGCCGCGGCCTCGGTGACGCTCTCCGGATGGCAAGCGGCGACGCCGCTGGTGTTCAGCGCGTCGGCCGACCGCGCCGGCGATCGCAAGCCGAGCCGCCCCAGTGCCGCGCCGTCGAAGCGTGCGCCGAAGGCGACGCCGAGCCGCCCCAGTGCAAGTCCCTCGAAGCGTGCGCCGAAGGCAACGCCGAGCCGCCCCAGTGCGAGTCCCTCGAAGCGTGCGCCGAAGGCGACGCCGAGCCGTCCGAGCGCGAGTCAGCCCAAACGTGCCGCGAAGCCGGCCCCGAGTCGTCCGAGCGCGAGTCCCCCGAGCCGGCCGTCGTCGCCGAGTCGCCCGAGCGCGAGTCCCCCGAGCCGGCCGTCGTCGCCGCTTCCGCCACGCCCGAGCCTGGCGCGCGCGGCGGCTCCGCCCGTGCCGTCCCGACCGGCCGTGCCGCCCCCGACCGGCGCGCAGTCGCC
>JAGQOI010000424.1 GCA_020427625.1 Phycisphaerales bacterium
GATCACGACGCCGCCCATGAGCGGCCAGGGGGCGCTCGCGCCGTCCCCCCCGCCGGTCGCCGGCATCGCGCCGACGAATGCAGGATACGTGCGCTCGACGCCGTCGCGGGCGACGAGGGAGATCGGCTTGTACCAGCGGGCGACGACCGCGACCGGCGCGCCGTCCGCGATGACCGGCGCGCCCGCGACGTACACGATGAGCACTCGCCCGTCGGTACGACGGACGAACCACTCCGACGCCGGACCGTATGACGCATCGACCGGATGCTGCTGCTGGAGCACGCCGACGACGCGGCACAGGGCGCCGCGCGCGGCCGCGGGATCCGCGAGCAGCGCCTCGACGTCGGGCTCGAGTCGAATCGGCTCCGCGCCCGGCGTCGCGCCCGTCCACGTCGCGGCGTGATCGCGGAGGGCGACGAAGGCCTCGTCGCGATAGTCCCGCCCGTCGACCGCCGCCTCCAGTCGCGCCCGATCCTGATCCGTCAGCGGCGGGATGGCGTCGGCGGCGTTGGTCCGGGTCGCGACGATGCCGATCGCCATGAGCGCGATCGCCATGGGGACGATCGCTCTGAGGCGGTGACCGCCGACGAGCGGCCGGTTCCGGCGAGCGTTCATGACACCCTCCCGGCGGGTCGCGCCGAGCCCGATAACGGGCGACGCCCGGATGCCGCGCGAAGCGGACCGGGCGTCGGCGATTCGAGGAAGAATGACCCCAAGGGGATTTGAACCCCTGTTTTCAGGATGAAAACCTGACGTCCTGACCAGGCTAGACGATGGGGCCAGCCATGAATGCCCGGCATGATAGTCATTTCGGGCCGTTGGGCAACCGGAATCGCCTCACCCGAGGCCCGGGAACGGCCGACAGCCTGTTCATGATGACGACCCGCCCGACCTTCACGCGTCTCTTCATCTTCGGCGGCATGGCGAGCCTGTTCGTCGTGCTCACCGTCGTGTTCCAGCCACGTCAGTCACCGGCCGGTCCGGAGACGCCCGTCCGCGCGCCGTCCTCGCACGCGACGGCGGAGATCGACGCCATCTCGCTCGGCCAGCTCGTCGGCCGGCGTTACACGCTCGATCTCTGGGGAACGCCGGACGGCGTCCGCTACACGGTCCTCGATGCGCGGGGCACGGTTCTGGCCGAGTCGCTCACGTTCGAGGAGGTCGGCGATCGGTTCGAAGACGTGCCGCTCGACACGACCGAGTTCGGACTGCCCGTGGAACTCATGTGGGTCGACCCGGACGACGGCGTCGCGTCGTGGAGCGATCCCGCCACCGGACGCTGATCGGTCCGTACAATCGGGCGATGATCGGTTCCGGCGACATCATGCTGTTCGGCGGGACCTTCGATCCCCCCCATCGCGCCCACATCGAACTCCCGCGCCTCGTCGCCTCGGCGATCGGCTGCGCCCGGATCATTTACATCCCGGCGGCCCGGAACCCGTTGAAGGACGAGGGACCGACCGCGTCGGTGCATCGGCTCGCGATGTTGCGGATCGCGCTCGCCGGGCGGACCGACGTCGAGGTGTCGCCGATCGAGATCCGGCGCTTCGGGCCGAGCTACATGATTGACACGCTCATGCTCCTGCGCCCGTGCTGGCCGGGCGCGGTCCGACGCCTGCTCATCGGGTCGGACCAGGCGCTCGAGTTCCGCCGGTGGCATCGCTGGGAGGCGATCCTCGACCTCGCGACGCCGGCCGTCATGGTCCGGCCGCCCCTCGACCGCGACTCGTTCGCGACCGCGCTGCGCGAGCGCGGGTTCGACGCGTCGGCGATCGCGCGCTGGTGTGCGTGGACGGTCGATGTGCCCCACATGGACATCGCGTCGACGGCGCTTCGCGCCGATCCCGTCGCCCACGCCGCCGACCTGCCGCCCGGCGTGCTCGACTACATCCGCGCCCACCGCCTGTACGGCACGACGCCGCCCGCCTGATCGGCGGTGCGTCCGGGGCGCGCCGAAAGACAAGGCTCCGCACGCCCATGCGGAGCCTTGAGGACGGGGACGAACGTCGTCCCCGAGGTGACCAATGTGAGACTCGGGCGGACTCAGGGGTCGGCGAGCCGATCGCGCCCGCGGATGCCTTCCGTCGTGAGGATGTGGATGCTGGTCTCGGCGAAGTCGAACGCGCACTCGCTCAGGTAGCCGCCGGCGCCGAACGGCGTGTCGCGGCTCCACAGTCCCTCGCCGCTCTGGTGCATGACGATGTCGTCGTCGAGGATCGCCCGCTGGATCCCGAGCAGATCGACGTGCCCGTCGAAGAACAGGGTCGCCGGCGTGGACATGAAGCCATGGTTGAAGAAGTACGGCACCGGCGGTTCGAAGCAGGGATTCGTCGACACGCCGGGCGGACGGCCGTTGAGCCAGTCGTGCTCGATCATGCGCGTCTTCAGATCCGGGTACAGGGCCTGGCTCACGGTCGGCGACGCGAAGCCGTCGTCGAACGAGGTCGGCGCCTGGTAGCCGCCCTTCGACGCGCGGCGGAACACGTCCGGATGGAACATCGCCGCCGGCGAGAGCGCGTACGACGATCGGAAGACCAGATCGTTGCCGGCCGGGTCGTACTCGCAGTCGACGTCGAACAGCGGCTGCACCTCGGCGTACACCGCGTCCTTCGGCGCATAGAACGTCGGGCTGAAGAACCGCCCGCCGACGTACTCGTGGAATCCCCGCGCGTTCGGCAGGCGGAACGCGCCCGAGTACGCGAACGCGCCGGAGAAGTTCAGCGGCTGGATGACGCCGCAGTTCGGACCGCACGACGGACCGTCGAGACTGATCTGCCAGACCGTCCCGTCGCAGTCCGCGCCGAGAACGACGCTCGGGTGGTCCAGGTAGACGCAGCAGTCGTCGTACGCACCGAGGTCGGCGCGCACGAGCGTGAACTGGCGATCGTTCCAATCGTTCGCGTACATGCCGTGCGCGACGCCGAGACGCTGGAGGTTCGTCATCGACGTGCGCAGCATCGAATCGCACGACTGGGCCGCGAGGAGCGGCAGGACGGTCGCCGCCAGCAGCGCGGCCGCGCCGATGCCGACGAGACCCTCCACGAGCGTCAGCCCTCGTCGTCGGTGTCGCATCGTCATCTCAGCGCCCTCCGAGCGTATCGCGACCGAGGATGCCGGCGGTCGTGAGGATGTGGTGATGGACGTTCGTGCCGTCGAAGGACGTCTCGCCGAAGTACCCGTCCTCACCGAGCGGCGTGTCGCGACTCCAGAGTCCCTCGCGCTGACGGGTCAGGCTGAGCACGAGGAGATCGTCGCGCTCGACGTCGCCGGTCCGCAGCAGGCGCACCGAGCCGTCGAAGAACAGCGTCGCCGGCGTCGACTCCGCGCCGCCGTTGAAGAGGAACGGCGGACAGCCGCCGAACGGCGTGGCGAACGGTTCCGAGTACCCGTCGTTGCAGGCCCCGGGCGCGAACTGGAGCCAGTAGTGCTCGATGAGTCGCGACTTGAGGTCCGGGTAGAGGACCTGGTCCACGCCCGGCGACCGGAAGCCGTCGGCGAAGGTGCCGGGCGCCTGGAATCCGCCCGCGCCGAGCGGCCGCAGCACGTCCGGGTGGTACATCGCCGCCGGCGACATCACGTAACTCGTCGGGACGACGCCGCTGCTCGGCACGAACTCGGCGTCGACGACTTCGAAGAACTCCGACGCCGCCGCGTGAGCCGGATCACGCGGCGCGTAGAACGCCGGATCGTAGAAGCGCCCGTTCACGTACTGGTGCATCGCGCGACCGTTGCCCAGACGGAATCCGCCGACGCGCGAGAGTACGCCTTCGAACGGCATCGGCGCCGCGAGGGCATGATTGCCCGGGGCATCCATCCAGAATCCCCACAGACCGCCCCCAGCCCAACCGAGCAGCACCGGCGGGTGCTCGGCGCCGAAGGCGCCCTGCCACGACGGGATCGACCCGTACGCGCCGAGTTCGTCGCGCACGAACGTCACCTGACGCCCGTTCCAGTCCGCGGCATAGCAGTCGTGCGCACCCCCGAGCACCCGCAGGTTCTGCATGGAGACGAGCGTGCCGTTCGTGCCGCCGAGGTCGGCCGCGACCGGAACGAGCATGGCGAGCCCGAGCGCCGCGACGACGAGGGCGACGAGGGCCTCCGCCAGCGTCAGGCCGCGGCGGCATGGATGCGATCGTGAGTGCATGAGCGTCTCCGGGACGGGCGTCGTGTCGCCACCGAGTACGCGTCCCGCGACGCGATCCTGCGCACGGATTCGGAAGTTCCCGCCGACCGGAGGCGGCCGGGGTGCACGCAAGATCGCCGCGGGGGACCGAATCGGTCCGATCCGCGACGACGAATCACGCAGGGGGTGGGTCTCGTGGGTCGGTCCTTCCGGCCCCGGCCGCGGACGTCGGCCCGACGCCGAACGTCCGGACACGATCCGGTTCCCCCCCTCCCGGAGGAACGCTGCCGGCGATCGTGCACTCGTCACCCTGGAAGGACTCGGACGACGGGACGCATCCGAGGCGACCCGTCACCCCGGTCTTACGAGCGAGGGGCCCGGATCCTGCGCGCGAATCCGGCGATTCGCAATAATGAGTATGTCGACGCCCACCTCGCTATCATGCGGGACTCATGGCGCCGACCGTCGACCCGACCACATCCCGAACCGACATCACGTCGATCGCCTTCGTCAGTCTCGGCTGTCCGAAGAACCTCGTCGACTCCGAGAAGATGCTGGGCACGCTCGCGGCCAGCGGCTACCCGCCCGTCTCCGATCACGACGAGGCCGACGCCGGCATCATCAACACGTGCGGCTTCCTCGAGGCGTCGAAGGAGGAATCGCTCTCGGTGATCCACGAAGCCATCGAGCGCAAGGCCGCCGGCACGTTGAAGCGCGTCGTCGTCGCCGGATGTCTCGTCCAGCGCCATCGCGCGAAGATGCTCGAATGGGCGCCGGGCATCGACGCCATGGTCGGCGTGTTCGATCGCGATCACATCATCGAGGCCGTCAGCGGACGACCGGCCGAGGTCGAGCGCGATGCCGCGGCGGGCGAGAGCGCCGACGTCCCCCGCTACTGGATCGCCGGCAACGCGCTCCAGGCGGCGAAGGCGCGGGGGATGGCGACGACGGGTCTGACGGTGAACGGCGCCGACGGCAAGGGCCTGGGGTACTTCGAGGGCGACGAGAACCGGTTCCGCCTGACGCCGCGCCATTGGGCGTATCTGCGGGTGAGCGAGGGCTGCAACCAGAAGTGCGCGTTCTGCACGATCCCGTCGATCCGCGGCAAGATGCGTTCGAAGCCGCTCGACCGCATCGTCGGCGAGGCGCGGGCCCTGCTCAGCGACGGCGCCTTCGAACTCAACCTCATCGGTCAGGATACGACGAGCTACGGCTACGACATCGGCTACGACGGCCGGGACCAGGGCCTCATCGGCCTGCTCCGGGCCATCGACGGCGTCGCGGCCGAGTACGGCGGCGGCTGGATGCGCCTCATGTACGTCTACCCGACGTACTTCACCGACGAGATGATCGACGTCATCGCGTCGCTGCCGAACATCGTCAAGTACATCGACATTCCGCTCCAGCACATGTCGGACCGGATGCTCACGACCATGCGGCGCAACATCACCGCCGCGGAACAGCTCGCGCTGCTCGAACGCCTCCGCGAGCGCATTCCGGGCCTGGCGATCCGCACGACGTTCATCACCGGGTTTCCCGGCGAGACCGAGGCCGATCACGAGGAACTCCTCGAGGTCATCGAGTCGTTCCAGTTCGACATGCTCGGGGTCTTCCAGTACTCGCGCGAGCCGGGCACGCCGGCCGGGTCGATGGACCTCGATCCCGCGCTGCACGTGCCCGACGACGTCAAGGCCCGGCGCGAGGAGGAGATCATGCTCCTCCAGCAGGACATCGCCTTCGGCAACGCGAAGTACGTCGCCGAACAGCGGGCGCAGTTCGACGTGCTCATCGACACCGCCGCCGCCGGCGAGACGATCGGCCGCGCGACCACCGGCGTCGTCGGCGAAGGACGCCTCTACGTCGGACGCTGCTACCACCAGGCGCCGCAGGTCGACTCGCTCACCTACGTCCACAGCACCCGCCCGCTCGTGCCCGGCGAACTCGTCCGCTGCACGATCGTCGACGCCGACGGCTACGACCTCATCGCCCAGCCGACCGAGCAGCTCGAACGACGGGTGAGTCTCCCCCTCGCCCACTGAGTCGCCGCCTCCGCCCGCCGCGGCACGACCCCTCGGGAGAACCATCGTGACCAGCGCCCCGGGATGCATCATCGCCCTGCTCCTCCTCGCGTTCGCCGGCGCGGCCGGCGCGGCGCCCACCCTGCGGGTCCTCACGCCCCCGGACCGGCACGTCATCGGCACCCTCATCGAACTGCGCGTCACCGACGGCCCCGGCACGCCCGCGGACTGGGTCGGCCTGTTCCCCGAAGGTGAGACGCGCGACGCCTTCTTCCGGCGCCACCTGCCGATCCCCGACGACGCGACCGAAGCGACCCTCACGCTCGACACGCAGGGCCTCGCGCCGGGCCGGTACGACCTGGCCCTCTTTGATGATCGCGTGTCGCCACGCCGCGCGACGGCGTCGATCGAACTCGTCGCGCCGATGATGCCCCGCGTGTCCATGCGGCTCGCGCCGTCGTCCGACCGCGGGCGGGTGGCGATCGTCGACGAGGTGCTCGTCGTCGGTGCCGCGCTGGCGGTGCGGTTCGAGCACGCGAACGGGCTCGGCGGCGACTGGATCGGCGTGTTCCCGGAGGGCGGCGCGGATGACTTCTCCCGGCCGCTCGCGTGGGCGTACACGAACGGGCGTCACGCGCGAGGGTCGAACGGGCGCACCGACGGCGAACTCGTCTTCCATCCGCTCAACCTCCCGCCTGGGCGGTACGAGGCGCGTCTGCTCGGCGAGTCGACGTGCAACCTGCGCGCGGCCGCGCCGTTCGAGGTCGTCAATCCGTACCTCGGCGCCGATCCCGGCACGGACGGCGATCTGTCGGTCGTGTCGTTCAACATCTGGCGCGACGCGCAGGGGACGGGCGGGCTCGACGCGGTCGTCGCGATGCTGCTCGCCGCGCAGCCGGACGTGATCGCGCTCCAGGAATGTTCACCCGGCGCGCTGACGACGATCCTGGACGGGCTGCGGCGCGATCCGTCCTATCGCGACGCGACCGCCGGCGAGGCCGCGTTCGTCATCTCCCGTCTGCCGATCACCGGTGTCGCGGGCGAGGGCGGCGACGGCATCGCGAGCGCGCCGGCCCGTGCCGGCGCCGTCGACGTGTCGGTCGGCGATCGGACGGTGCGCATCGTGAACTGTCACCTCACGGCGTATCCGTACGGCCCGTACACGGCCCGCGACGCCGGCGGCGTCCCGCGGATCCTCGCCGACGAGGCGGCGACCCGCGACGCCGAGATGGCGACGATCCTCGATCGGTTCGTGACCGGCGATGCGACCGTGCTCGTCGGCGACCACAACGCGCCGTCGATGCTCGACTGGACCGCGGCGACGACGGGCCGGCACTTCGGCTGCGCCATAGCGTGGCCGGTTTCGGCGCGCCTTCTCGGTGCGGGGTTCGGCGATTCGTTTCGCACGGTCCATCCCGATCCCGTCGCCGCGCCGGGCTTCACGTGGACGCCGGGCGCGCCGGCGGGCGTGATTTTCGCGGACGACGTCGCGGACCGCATCGACATGATCTACCACCGTTCGGGCCGCGACCTCGCTCTCGCGCCGGCGTGGGCCGCCGTGATCGAGGGGGATCCGCATCCGTCGGACCATCGGATGGTGATCGTGCGCTTCCGCGTGCGTCCGATCTCGCGCGAGACGCCGTGACTCGATTTGTCCGACGCCGGTTTTGCGCCGACAATGAGAGAACGCCGGATCTCACAAGGGAGACATGTCATGCGGACGTCACTGGTGCTGTTCGGGCTGATGCTCGCGTCGATGACCGGGGCGCTGACGGGCTGCAACGACGCGGAACGGTTCCTGGAACCGCTGCCGCCGAGCCAGCCGCTCGCGTTCGATCCGACCGAGCCGTACACGATGTCGGAGTGGTGGACGAACGGCCACCAGTTGCTGCGTCTGCAGGCGGATCGTCGCTACCTGCTGTACGGCACGACGAACCGGTACGACCGTCCGGTGCAGATCGGGCGCTGGAGTCGTCAGAGTTTCGCGTGTCTGTGGTTCGAGCCGTAC
This sequence comes from Phycisphaerales bacterium, assembly GCA_020427625.1. Lineage (GTDB taxonomy): Bacteria > Planctomycetota > Phycisphaerae > Phycisphaerales > SM1A02 > JAGQOI01. Next base: position 8,150 of record JAGQOI010000424.1, read on the forward strand.
TCGTCGCTGCGGTCGGAGCGTCTGCGCGTCGCGGTGAGCAAGGTGGATGATCGGATCGCGCTGTCGATCGC
>JAGQOI010000425.1 GCA_020427625.1 Phycisphaerales bacterium
GGTGACGATCAGGGGAGGTGGGAGCGGTGGTTCAGCCGCCGTCGGGCCGGGTCGTGGCGCCCTTGCCGTCGTCGGCGCCTTCCTCGGCCTTCTTCCTGGCGGCCTCGGCTTCGGCGACGAGGGCATCGGCGTCGGCCTTGGAGATGTGACGGACGGTGCGGATCTGAACCGGCTCCATGGGAACGTTCTGGAGGGTCTGTCCGGCGGGGGTCGCGGCGTTGTGGGTGGCCACGGTCGCGATGAGGTCGACGACGGGCATGCCGACGATGACCTTCCCGAAGACGGCGTAACCGGCGCTGCCGGGGTAGGCGTCGAGGTTCGGGTTGTCCTTGTGGTTGATGTAGAACTGCGAGGTGGCGGAGTTCGGGTCGGCGGTCCGGGCCATGGCGATGGTCCCGCGCTTGTTGGAGAGCCCGTTGCTCGCCTCGTTGCGGATCGGGAGGTCGGTGCGCTTCTGCTCCAGGGTCTCGGTGAAGCCGCCGCCCTGGATCATGAAGCGCGGGATGACCCGGTGGAAGATCGTGCCGTCGTAGAACTTGCGATCCGCGTAGCGGAGGAAGTTCTGCACCGAGTGCGGCGCCTTCGCGCGATTCAGTTCGAGGACGATGACGCCGGAGGACGTCTCCATCTTCACGTACTCCAGATCCGACGGCGCGGGCGCGTCCGGCGGCGCCGGGGCGGTCGAGAGCTGAGCGATCGCGGCGGGCGCGAGGGCGAGGGCGAGGAGCAGGGACAGCGTTCGGATCAGCGTCGACATGGGGTCTGTTCTCCCGATTGAGCCAGTCTGGGGTGGGGCGCGCGGCCGGTGGCCGGGCGGTGCATCATCTTACGACGGGTCGGCGGCGGGATCGATTCCCCGATTCCTCCGTTTTCAAAGGGGGTCGACGATTGTGCCGATGGCGCGGGTCCACCCACGACGGAGGACTCGCGCATGTGCGGCATACTCGGCGTCATCGCCACCCGCGGACGAACTCCGTCAATCGACGAGGCGACATTCGTCCGCCTCCGGGACCGCATGACCCAGCGAGGGCCGGACGATGCCGGGCTCTGGCGGGACGGTCAGGCGTGGATCGGGCACCGTCGTCTGTCGGTGCTGGATCCGGCGCGCGGGCATCAGCCGATGGTCTTCGAAGGCGGGCGGCCGGAGGACACGATCGTCCTGACCTACAACGGCGAGCTCTACAACCATCCGGACCTGCGCCGGGAGCTCGAATCGCGCGGGCACCGGTTCCGCACGACGTGTGACGCCGAGACGGTGCTGCACGCGATCGCGGAATGGGGTCCGGACGCGTACCGCAGGTTTCGGGGCATGTTCGCGCTCGCCGCGTACGAGCCGGGCCGACAGCGGATCACGCTGGCGCGGGATCCGCTCGGGATCAAGCCGCTGCACTACGCGATGATCGGGATCGGCGGCGCTCATGAACTCGCGTTCGCGAGCGAGGTCCTGCCGCTGGTGGATCATCCGCATCTCGCGGTGCAGCCGGACTGGATGACGGTGAGCGCGTACCTGACGACGATCCGCACGACGCTGGGATCGCGGAGTCTGTTCCAGGGCGTGTCGGTGCTTCAGCCCGGCGAGGTCCTCGTGTACGCGCTCGATACGGACATGCCGACCGTCGTCGACTCGCGTGAACTCACGATCGAGCCGTCGGATGACGGCGCGGGCACGTTCGAGGCGTCGGTCGATCGGGCGCGGACGGTGGTCGAGGACTCGGTGCGGGCGCACCTGCTCAGCGACGTGCCGGTGTGCGCGCTGTTGTCGGGCGGGCTGGACAGTTCGATCATCGCGTCGATCGCGTGCGAGGCGCGAGGCGACCTGCTCACCTTCTGCGCCGGCGCGGAGAGCGACGCGACGGACGACGATCTGTCGATCGCGCCGCAGGTCGCAGCCGCGCTGGGGACCGAACACCACAACGTGCGCCTCGATGCGGATGCGTTCCACCAGATGTGGCCGGCGATGATCCGGCAACTCGGGGTGCCGCTGAGCACGCCGAACGAGGTCGCGATCTACGCGGTGTCGGCGGTGCTGTCGACGCTGGCGAAGGTGGTGCTGTCGGGCGAAGGCGCGGACGAGTTGTTTGCGGGATACGGGACGGCGATGGATGCCGCGGCGGCGTACGTCCGGCATCCGTTCGATGCGCAGGGCGGGCCGATCGCGCCCGGGCTGTTTCATCTCGCGTCGATCTCATGGATTCCGCTGCACCGGAAGGCGGAGATCCTGACGCCGGCGGTGCTCGGGGCGTCGGGTCACGATCTGGCACTGGTCGATTCGATGTCGGAGACGTTCGAGGCGGAGGGCGGTCGCGAGGCGGGCGTGCGGGCGTTCCTGGGGATGCATCGGCATCACAACCTGGCCGGTCTGCTCGGGCGTCTGGATACGGCGACGATGCTCACGTCGGTCGAGGGTCGGACGCCGTTCGCGGACATCGAGGTGGCGCGATGTGCCGCCGCGATGCCGCTCGATCACCTGTTCCGGTCGGAACCGGGCACTGACGGTGGCGGGACGACGACGGCGACGGCGACGGAGACGAAGCGGGTGTTGCGGGCGGCATTCGAATCGCGTCTGCCGGCGGTCGCGGTCCAGCGTCCGAAGGCGAGTTTCCCGCTCCCGTTCCGGGACTGGCTCGATCCGCATCGCGAGGTGCTGGATCGGAGCGGGTCGGTGCGATCGGTGTTCAGCGCGTCGGTGATCGACGAACTGAAGCGGGACGGCGCGAACGCGAACTGGGCGACGGCCTGGCCGCTGCTCAACATCGCGCAGTGGATGGCGATGATCTGGGACTGACGACCCGGGATCGACGATCGACGGTCCGGGACCGACGCCCGCGAGCGACCGGCCCCCGCGACCCGATCCCGCATGATGACGCCGAGTACCGATCGATCCGCGGCTGATCGCCACTGATTCGCGACGGATCCACGACCGACTACGGAAGCAGCAGGGTGTCCTGTTCGACGGCGCGGGTGAACCGTGCCTTGAGGCTGCGCTTGATGTCGCCGAGTCGCTGGGAGACGCGGGACTCGGAGATGCCGAGCGCGGCACCGATTTCCGACATGGTGAGTCGTTCGTAGTAGTAGAGGGTGACGATGAGGCGGTCGCTGCGCTCCATGCCGCGGGTGATCCAGGCCTTGAGGTCGGTCTTCTCGACTTCGGTGAGGGGGGACTCCTGGGTCGGATCGGAGAGGGTCTCGATGGACGGTCCGTCGGCGGGGTCGTCCGCCGACGGCGAGGAGAGGGTCGGGATGGAGACGGTCATGGGCGCGCCGGCGGCGTCGACGAATCGTCGGAACGCGCGATGGTCGTCGGCGAGTCGGAGTCCGAGGGCCTCGCAGAGTTCGTGATCGGTGGGTCGTCGTCCGTGGACGGTGGTGAATCCGTCCATGGCGCGCTGGTATCGCTTCTGGCGATCGCGGGTGGTGCGGGGGACGGGATCGTTGGCGCGAAGGTGGTCGAAGATGCGGCCACGGATGACGAGGACGGAGTACTGCTCGAAGGCGACGCCGCGGTCGGGGTCGTAGCCTTCGATGGCTTCGAGGAGGCCGATCGACGCAAGTTGTCGGATGTCGTCGATATCGATCTGCGCGGGGAGTTGTCGGTGGACGCGGTCGGCGATGCGCCGGACGTGTCGGTTCATGTAGTGTTCGGCGATGCGGTTGCGGAGCGTTTCGCCACCGAAGGCGCGGTACTCGTCCCAGAGGTCGCGGATGCACACCTCGCCGGGACGCGCGTCGGCGCGGGCGGCGGGATCGCGCGAGACATCGACATCGACCGTCGATCGCGACGACGCGACGGGTCCGTTCGATTGGGTTGCGCGCAGATGCGTCGCGAGGACGACTGCCATCGTGCATCTCCATGACGATGCTCAGGTCGTGCCGCCGCCATCCATGACGGCCGAACCTACACCCATCGGAAGATTCTCCCATCTTCCGTGTGATGTTCTCCGAAAATCCGAAAAATCGGCGCGCGACGGTGACTCGGCGCAAGGTTCGCAACACGCACCAGATGGAGCGTCGACGGACGACGGGTGCGCGCGACGCCGCGCGCGAGCGCGCCAAGACGATGCGTGTCGAACGTGAGAAGAGGCGGCGAGGAGAGAGACGCCCGTGGCGGAGAACTGAAGCACCGGGAGAGGGGATCCCGCGGGACCGGCATCGTCGCTGACACCGAATGTGTGACAGCGACGATCCGGCCGCGGGATTATCGGTCGCGGGGATTCGCTGCGGAGACACGAAGCGCACGGAGCGGAGACGGGGTTGAAGATCGCGCGTCGGCGTTGGAGTTGGTCGGTGCGGGGCGACGCGTTTGGCGCCGTCTCAGGTACCGGGTGCGGACGGCGGCGTGAACGCCATGGTGACCTGGCTGCCGTAGACGGGGTAGTCGATGCGACAGCGGTGGCCGCGGAAGGCCGCGTCGTCCCATCCCATCCGGTCGAACACGAGTTGCAACATCTCGACGTAGCGCGGCACGACGGAGGTGCGGAACGCGGGCAGGCCGCGGCCCAGGTCCTGGACGGACTCGGCGAGGTCGAGCCGATCGATGTCGCGGCTGCGATCGTTCACGCTGGCGACGCCGTCGAACGCGGTGTCGTAGAGGAACAGGTCCGGCGACTGTCCGGCGTAGACATCCTCGTGCAGGAGGGCATCGAAGAGGAGGGCCTTGGCGGGCGTGCTGATCTCGGCGAACACGTGGCCGCGCCGACCGGAGCCGGCCGGCACGTATCGCTCGATTTCGTTGCGGTTGACTTCGGCGAAGACGAGGTCGACGCCGGAGCGTGGCCCGAAGGCATCTCCGCCGAGGGTGTAGAGGACGACGTCGCCGATGCGATGGATCTCGAGCGGCGCGAGCGGAGACGAACAGAACGCATCGAGTCTGAGGTGTTCGGGGGTTTCGATCGGCTCTCCCTCGAGCGTCGTGGGGCGTCGCGGCGACTCGTCGTGGTCCATTCGTCGGGAGGCGAGTTTGACGGTGGCGCCGGGTCGCATGCGCTGGAGGCCGAGCATGCCGAAGAGCCAGACGATGTCGAGACGTTCTCCGCCGGCGGAGGGATGAAGCAGGACGGTTCCGAGCGTGAGGTCGGCGTAGACGCCGCGGATATGGCTCATGGCCTTGAAGGCCGATTGCTTTCGTCGGAGTTCGAATTCGTCCCTGGCCTCGGGGAGCCAGGCGCTGATCATGGCGTCGAGGCCGCCGCGATCACCGGCATCGTGTCGGATGAGGGATTCGAAGCGATCGACGGCATCGCCGGCGCGGGCGATGGTGTCGGCATCGACCCCGAGTCGGGACGCCGCGCGGATCACCCGTCGCAGCGGCTCCGGACCGGGCGCGAGATGGGCGACGGCGAGGGGATCGCGGGCGCGGGCGGCCTTGAGCAGTCGGCTGGCGAGGACCTTGTCGATGCCGAGGGTGCGTGCGAGTTCCATCGGGCCGCGCGGACCTCCGGGGATGGCTTCGAGGAGGATGTCGATGGATACGGACAGGCGGTGTCCGACGTCGGTGATGCGCTGTTCGAGGGCGGCGCCATCGCTGGGCGAGAGGGTTCGATCGGTCCGGTGGTCGTTGGGGGTGTGGGTCGGCATGGGTGGAGCGGGCGAGGGTGCGGTCCGTATGGACGGCGACCAATTGGACCGAACGGGCAACGGACGGGATGGGACGGCACGGGACGCTCGGATCGGCCGCGGCCCGGCCCGCCCATCCTATCCGGAACGGCGTGTCCAAGCACCTTCAAAAAATGTTTCCCTGAAACTTGACGGGAGCGTCGGAGGCTCTACGATGCGGTGCCGGCGAGCCGGTCGGGGGATTCGACGGCGAGTCCCCGGCCGACGGCCATGCTCGCCGACTCGGGCACGGACCCGCCACTCACGCATCGGCGTCCATCGTCCACGGACGCCGGTCGGACACCGGTCGCTCGTCGTCCGTTCCTTCCCCGACCCCGACCCCCAGGAGCCATCACCATGACTGTCTTCATTCGTCTCGTGACCGTCGCCGCCGCGGCCTCGCTCGGCGCCGGCGCCGTTGCCACCGACAGCTACACGACCGACTTCGAGAGCGGCGCCGACAACTGGATCGCCTACGCCGGCTCCGCGCTCGAGCCGACCGGCGGGAACCCCGACGGCCACATCCACACCGTCTTCAGCGACTTCGGCATCACCTACCGGAACAACACGAATCCGAACTTCGTGATGGACTACAGCGCCTTCGACAGCGTGACCTTCAGCATCGACGTCAAGGTCGAGTCCATCGGTTCGTTCGGTCTGTTCAACCCGCGTCCGTGGGTCATCGAGCTCCGTGACTACGACAACCCGCCGGCCGGCTACAACTACGTCTCGGTGTGGCACGAGTTCATGTGGCTGCCCGGGACCGGCCTGCCGTGGACCACGTTCGACGTGACCATCGACGATCCGTCCGCCGTCGATCTTCCCGCAGGCTGGGGCGGCGACGGCGCGTCCGACCTCGCCA
>JAGQOI010000426.1 GCA_020427625.1 Phycisphaerales bacterium
AACTGCACGCGGCTGTAATCCATCGGGCCGAACAGGACGTTGCGGAGCATCGTCACGATGACGACGGTGACGCCCATCCCGATCACGACGGCGCGGATGATCGCGCCGCACTCGAACACGAACCGCTGGTCACGACGCGCGACGTACAGCTTCGACCAGATCATCGCGAGGATCATGATCGGCACGTAGGCGAGGATCGGGATGGCGTGCGTGCGGAAATGGGGCGACGGATCGTTGTGCGCCATGAAGTGGTACCGCGTCCAGTACGCGAGCACCACCGCGGCGACGAGCACCACGACGTCGCAGCACATCCAGACGCTGCGGAAGAACCGATGCTGCTCCCTCAGCACGGGACACCCCTTCTCCTCCGGGACGCGCCCGGCGCCCGGCCCGACGACGACATGACGATCGACGACATGACGATCGACGAGATGACGATCGACGAGATGACGATCATGGTGGCCACGAGCCCTCCTCCCGAGGCGACTCGATCTCGGTCGACAACTCGCCGAGCAGGTCCTTCGCCCGGGCGTTCAGCGTCGCCGGCGCCTCGATCTGCACCACCGCGTAGAAGTCCCCGACCTGACCGCCGCGTCCCGCGAGACCCTTGCCCCGCACGCGCAGCTTGCGCCCGCTCGACGACCCGGGGGGAATCCGCATCTCCACCGAACCCTTGAGCAGCGGCACCGTGACCGTCGTGCCGATCGCCGCCTCGACGATCGAGATCGGCACGTCGATGAGCAGGTCGAGACCCTCGCGCCGGAAATGCGGGTGACCGCCGACGGCGACGGTGACGATGAGGTCGCCGCGCGGACCGCCGGCCGAACCCGATCCGCCGCGCCCCTTGAGGCGAAGCTTGTCGCCGTCGGCGGTTCCGGGGGGGACGCGGAGTTCGACGGTCTCTCCGTCGGCGAGGCGGACCGTTTCGGTGCCGCCGACGGCCGCGGTCATGAACGTGATCTGGAGGGTGCGCTGCTCGTCACGTCCGCGCTGGGCCCGTGGCGACGTCGCGCCGCGCGGACCGGCGTCGAACGGCGAGCCGCCGCCGAAGAAGTCGTTGAAGACGCTGGCGAAGTCCCCGACGTCGACGGTGGGTCCGCCGCCGGACCACGCGGCCCGCTGCGCGCCGACGCCGGCGGTGCGTCCGAACTGGTCGTACTGCTTGCGCTTGTCGGCGTCCGAAAGCACTTCGTAGGCTTCGGTGACCTCGGCGAACTTCGTCGCGGCATCATCGGACTTGTTCACGTCCGGGTGATACCGTCGCGCCAGCGATCGATACGCGCGTCGGATCTCGTCGGCGGTCGCGGACCGCTCGACGCCCAGCACCTTGTAGTAGTCGGTCGACCCTGCCATGGGTGTCCGCACATTCCCCAAAGGGCCGGCGACGGGCCGCCGTACCCGCTCTTTCATCGACATCGTACCCGGTTGTCCGCCACACGCGGCACCGCCGGACCCGGCGCGTCGGCGCGAGCAGGTCCGGACCGGGCGCCGGCCGGCGACACCGTACCGCCGGGGCGCGAAAGCCCGTATCCTATCGCGTCCCCGCCGACCCTGACAGCGGGTGCGAGCAAACGAGTCATGCCACCACGAGCGGCCCAGCACCCCGACGAGTACACGATGTCCTTCGGTGAGCATCTGGACGACCTGCGCAAGCGGGTCTTCCTCGCCATCCTCGCGCCCGTGCCCCTGTCGATCGTGATGTTCTTCGTGAGCGAGACCCTCATCGAGTGGCTTCTGAGGCCGCTCTACGCCGTCCTCGCCGCGAACGCCCTCCCGCAGCAGGTCCAGGCCCTCTCGCCGCCCGAAGTGCTCATGACCCAGTTCAAGCTGAGCATCATCGCCGGCATCATCCTCTCCGCCCCCTGGATCCTCTTCCAGATCTGGCTCTTCGTCAGCCCCGGACTCTATATCCACGAGCGCCGATTCGTCTATTTCCTGCTTCCGGGCAGCGCGTTGATGACGGTTCTGGGCGTCCTGCTCATGTACTTCGCGATGCTGCCGCTCATGCTGCACGTGCTCGTGCTGTTCGGCAGTTCGATGCAGATGGACACGACGGTGCCGACGTCGTCGGGGACGTCGATCGTCGCGCCCGACACGACGCATCCGGTGGCGGACGTGCGCTGGACGGATCCCGAGTCGCCGCGCCCGGGCCAGTGGTGGGTGAAGATGCCGGAGCGTTCGCTGCGGATCGCGGTGGCGCCGATCGCGCCTGCGCCGGCGGCCGCGGGCGTGCCCGCGCCGTCCGAGAACGTCTCGGGCGCGGGCGAGTTGATCATCCTGAACGTGCATCTCGAGAGCGGCTCGGCGATCAGCCAGCTCTTCCGCCTGTCGGACTACATCGGGTTCGTGCTGATGCTCATGCTGGGCATCGTCATCGCCTTCCAGTTGCCGCTGGTGATCCTGCTCGCCGGCTGGCTCGGCCTGGCCGAACCGGGCTGGTTGAAGAGTCAGCGCAAGTACGCGCTGATCGTGTGCGCGGTCGTTTCGGCGGTGATCACGCCGGCGGACGCGACCTCCATGATGATGATGCTCGTGCCGCTCTACGCGCTCTACGAACTGGGCATCCTGCTGCTCATCCTCGCGCCGGCGTCAAGCGTCGCGTCCGGTCGCTTCGGGCGCCGGAACGCGGCTTCTCGGACCGGTCGATCCGCGCAGACGTCAGGACCGGACGCACGACCGGCGCCGCCCGGCACCGTGCGACAAGGTCCGCCCGAGCCGACCGATACGAAGGATGACGGAGGCGGGACGGGCGACGCATGATGCGGCGCCGCTCCGCGCCCGCGCGCTCGAACCGCTCGACGCGCGGGAGGACCGTCGGCTCGGGGACTCGACGACGAATCAGGTCGATGGCTGAACTGAAACTCGCGCGGCAACTCGATCCCGATCTCGACGAGATCGACCTCGCCATGATGAGGCGGGCCATGGAACTCGCGCGCGTCGCGGCATCCATGGCCGAGGTGCCCGTCGGCGCCGTCGTCTATCGCGGGACCGAGATCATCGCCGAGGCCGCCAACACCCGCGAGTCCTCCCGCGACCCGGTCGGACACGCCGAACTGCTCGCCGTCTCCGCCGCCGGCCGACGCCTGTCCGAATGGCGCCTCTCCGACTGCTCCATCGCCGTCACCCTCGAACCCTGCCCGATGTGCGCCGGCGCGCTCGTGAACGCCCGCATGGGACGACTCATCTACGGCGCCGCCGATCCCAAGGGCGGCGCCGTCCGATCCCTCTACGCCCTCGCCGACGATGGGCGACTCAACCACCAGGTCAAGGTCATCAGCGGACTCTTCGCCGAGCCCTGCGGACGAATGCTCACCGAGTTCTTCCGCGCCCGACGCGCCGCCCGACGCGCGGCCCGGAGCGAACGCATCCGCGGCTGCGCCTGACCCGCCCGCCCGGACCGTCTACCATCACGCCATGGGCATCCCCCCCGTTCGCGTCGTCTGCTTCGACCTCGGCGGCGTCGTCATCCGCATCTGCCGCTCGTGGTCCGAAGGCTGCACCCGCGCCGGACTCGACGTGCGCGCCCCGGACACGCGCGACGCCTCGAAGGCGGCCCGGGGACGCGCGGTGTTCGACTACCAGACCGGCCGCATCGACGACGACGAGTTCGCCCGGCGCGTGAGTGCCGCCCTCGACGGCCTCTACTCGCCGGACGAGGTCATGGCCGTGCATCACGCATGGATGATCGACGGCTATCGCGACGTCGACGCGATCATCCATCGCCTCAACGCGGCGGACCTGCACACCGCCTGCCTGTCGAACACGAATGCCGCGCACTGGACACGCCTCGGCGACTATCCCGCCTTCGCGGCGCTGCGTCAGCGTCTGGCGTCGCACGAGCTGGGTCTGCACAAGCCGGACCGCGCCATCTACGACGCGGCGACGAGCGCCTTCGGCGTCGATCCCGCGGAGATCCTGTTCTTCGACGATCTGCCGGAGAACGTCGACGGCGCCGCCTCGTCGGGGTGGCGTGCGGTGACGATCGATCCGCTCGTCGAGACCGCGCCGCAGATCGTGCGCGGGCTCGAGGCGCACGGCATCGTGCTCACCTGAGCGTCGGCGGTCAGTCGCCTTCCTCGTCGTCGCCGGCGCCGCCCTTCATGAGTTCGCGGAGGACGACGGTCGCGTAGGCGCCGCGCGGGAGGTCGAACGCGACCCGCACGAACGCGCCGTGCTCGTCGACGCCGCCCTCGATCTCGGTGTTCCGCAGCGGGACGCGCATGGCCCGTCTCGCGCCGTCGGGACAGCGTCGGCTCGCGACGAGTTCGTCGTATGTGAGACCGCTCGCGACGAGGGCGTCGGCCTCGGTCCGACCGACCGCGGCACGGGTCTCGGTCATGGATCGTCCCCACAACGGGCCGGACGGCGAGATCTCCAGGGCGATGAGCCGCGCCGCCGTCGTCGGATCGTCGAGTTCGGCCGGTCCGACGGCGAACACGCTGCGGCTGTCGTGCTTCCAGGCGAGGTCGCCGTCGAGCAGGCGATCGTACGTCGCTGCCCGCAGTCGCGCGTCGAGGACGTGATTGAACACGGCGGACTGGAACGCGTTGATCCAGAAGCCGAGGGTCGTGGGACTCACGGCCCGTGCCGCGCGATCGGGCGGGTCGCCGCGCACGATCGCGTTGAGCGCCCGGAGTTCGGACCGATCGGCGGCGGTCCACTGGGCGACGGCCTCCTCGTATCGTCCGGCGTCGTAGAGTTCGCGCCGTTCGCGCTGATACTCGGGGAAGGCGGAGCCGCGGGCGCCGAGCAGTTCGTCGAGCAGTCCCTGCGCGTCGCCGCGGATGAGCAGGGCGCCGAGTCGGTGGTTGTTGTGTCGATAGCCGAAGCGCTGGAAGCCGAAGTAGTTCGGCACGCCGAGTCGTTCGAGCGTCGCGAGCTGTTTCCGCACGCCGGCGACGGCGAAGGGATCGACGTCCCGGATGCGGATCGAGAATCGGTTGCCGACGAGGTGTCCGCGCCGGATCTTGTTGCGATGGCGCGCGGACCAGAGCACGCGAATGCGATCGTGCGACGGTTCGAGGTCCGGGGGATCGTGGGTGAGGTGGATCGAGACGGCCTGCCGCGTGACGGCGATCTTGTCCTTCATGCCGGCGAAGCCGATGCGCCCCTCGCCGACGCGGAAGTGCCGGCAGAGGACGGCCATGAGTTCGCCGTGCGAGACGCCGTGCTTCTCGATGCCGAGATAGAGGTGCTCGCCCTCGCCGCAGGGGTCGTAGAGCGGGAGTTCGTCGACGAGGAAGTCCTCGGGCCGCACCTTGATCTGCCCGCCGATCCCGGGCTCGGACGTGAGATAGCTCTGGGGCAGCGGATTGTCGACTTGAATGGTCACGCGCGTGAATCCCCCCGGCGGGGCCCGGTCATTGCCAGGGCCCGGCGTCCTCGTCGTCGTCATCGTCATCATCGTCGTCGTCATCGTCGTCGTCATCGTCGTCGGCGACGTCCGCCGCGCCGCTGCCCGGCTCGATGCCGAAGAGCGATTCGGCGCTGCCGGCGGCGGCGTGGTCGGCGCTGATCTGGTCGAGCACGTGTTCGGCGACGAAGATCGGCACGTTCTCGGCGATGCCGATCGCGATCGCGTCGGAGGGGCGCGAGTCGATCTCGAGTTCCTCGCCGTCCTGTTCGACGACGAGACGGGCGAAGAAGGTTCCGTCGCGCAGGTCGTTGATGACGATGCGGACGAGCTTGCCGCGGAGCGCCCGGATGACCGACGCGAGCAGATCGTGGGTCTGCGGGCGCGGGATCTCGATGCCCTTCAGCCGGCGCTCGATGGCGAACGCCTCCGGCAGGCCGATGACGATCGGGAACGTCCGATCGCCGTCGACCTCGCTCAGCTCGATGATCTGCATGTCCGTCATCTCGCGGATCAGGATGCGCGACAGTTCCATCCGGACAGTCATGGGGCCCTTCTCCACGAGGAGACTCGATCGGGCGTCGACCCGGCGTCGACCCCGTGGATCATCCTATTCCGTTCAAACGCTCCAATGCCAGCAGCAGCGCCTGGGTTCCCTTGCGACCGTGACCCTGGGCGCGAACCGCCTCGTAGAACTGGCGCGCCAACGCCAGGCCGGGCAGCGCCAGACCCAGACGCGCCGCCTCGTCCAGGGCGATCCCGAGATCCTTCAGGAAGTGCTCGACGGAGAACCCCGGCTCGAAGTCCCGGCCGATCATCCGCGGACCCAGATGGTTGATCGACCAGCTCCCGGCCGCGCCGGCGCCGACCGAGGCGATCACCGTCGACGGGTCCAGCCCGGCCGCCGCGGCATAGAGCAGGCCCTCGCACACGCCCATCATGCCCGACGCGATGAGGATCTGGTTCACCATCTTCGTGTGCTGGCCGGCGCCCGGCCCGCCCTGCCGGACGACGTTCCCGCCGAGACGGGCGAGCAGCGGACGCACGGCGTCGACGTCCGCCTCGTCGCCGCCCACCATGATCGACAGCGTCGCGTTCCGCGCGCCGACGTCGCCGCCGCTCACCGGCGCGTCGATCGCGCCGACCCCCTTCGCCCGCGCGGCCGCCTGGATCTCCGCGGCGAGGCTCGGGCGGCTCGTCGTCATGTCGACGAGGAACCGCGGCAACCGATCCGCGGCGAGCGTGCCCGACGGACCGAGGTGCGTCGCCCGAACGTCGTCGGGATACCCGACGATCGACACGACGACGTCCGCGCCGTCCGCCGCCGACGCCGGCGTGTCGGCCCAGGTCGCGCCCGCCTCCAGCAGCGGCGCGGCTCGGGCGGGCGTCCGCGTGTGGACGACCAGCGTGTGACCGGCATCGAGGACGTGACGGGCCATCGACGCACCCATCACGCCCGTGCCGATCCATCCGACCCGACGAAGTTCCGTGCTCATGACGACGTATGTACCAGATGCGCGGACGACCGGCGCGCCGGATGCACCCCTATACTTCGGGCATGATCCGACGCCTCGCCATCGTCGCCAGCATGTTCGTCGCCGCCGCCGCCCAGGCGACGCCGCGCCTGCTCATCGTGCACGCCGCCTCGCTGCACGATGCCGCGTCGTCCTGGTCGACGTACCGCACGGCCACCGGCTGGTCGGTCACGTCACACGAGGTCGGCGCGGGCGCGACGACGTCGTCGGTGCGTGACGCGATCCGCGCCTGGTACCTCGACGCGCCGGACGCCGACGCGTCGACCGACGCGGTGCTGCTTCTCGGCGACGCCGGCGCGGGCGGGATTCCGACGTTCCACTTCCCGAACACCGATCCGGTCATGATCGGCGGGCACGATCACGAATACGCGACCGATCAGCCGTACCAGATCGTGCACGACGGCCGCGCGGCGGCGATGGTGGCGCTCGGGCGCGTCCCGGCCCGCACCGTCGCGGAGGCCGAGGGCCTGCTCGCCCGCATCCGGCAGGCCGAGGAGGCACCGGTGCTGGGCGAGTGGCGGCGGCGGATCACGTACGTCGCCGGCGAGGGCGGGTTCGGCGCCTACGACACGCTGCTCGAGACGCTGTTCATCGCGATGCTGGATCGGTACATCGACGAGGACTGGGACATCGACGTGACGTACGCGAGTGCCGCGTCCGTGTACTGCCCGCCGCCGTCGGACCTGACCTCGACGGTCGTGGCGCGCTACGAGCAGGGCGGGCTGCTGTTCAACTACATCGGGCACGGTCACCCTCGTGGTCTGGGGTCGATGCAGGTCGGCTCGCGCGCGCGTCGTCTGCTCGAGGCGCGAGATCTGGGCGCGATCGACACCGTCGCCGGCACGCCGACGCTGGCCCTGCTCACCTGCTGTTCGACGGGCTACTACGACCTGCCCGACGGCACGCCGTCGTTCGCCGAATCGCTGCTCTTCCATCCGCACGGTCCGATCAGCGTGATCGCCGGTTCGCGCATCACCCACCCGTACGCGAACGCGGTGTTCCAGAAGGACATCACGCACGCGCTGCTCGACGAGACGATCGTCACCGTCGGCGCCCTCGATCGCGCGGCGACGCGTTCGCTGCTCACCACCGACGCCGACGACGCCTTCATCGATTCCATCGCCCTCCCCATCGCACTCGCCGGCCGGTGGCAATCCTCGCTGACCGACCTCCGTCGCTCGCACGCACGCCTCTACAACCTGCTCGGCGATCCCGCGACCCGACTCTCCCGCCCGCATCCGGGCGGCGTCCGGCTCAGCCGGTCCGGCGACGTCGTCCGAGGGACGACGGACGGAATCGATACCGGCGAGGTCGTGCTCACCGTCGAGTCGTCCCGCCGCTCCTGTGCCGCGCCCGACCGGCTCCGGCCCGACCTGCCCGGCCTCGAGGCCCGGGCGACGCTGAACTATCCGATCATCCGGCAGCGACGGTTCATCGAGCGGCGGGTGCCGATCGTGGACGGGCGTTTCGAGTGGACGCCGGACGTGCCGCTCCCGGGCGCGGCGGCCTTCGTGAAGGCGTACGCGATCGGCGTCGATCGCGCCGGGCTCGCGACGGATGCGGTCGGGCACCTCGACCTGGGCGGGCGCGCAGGAAAAGATCCCTCCGGCGACTGACCGAAGGGATCTGGAGGAGATGAGAGAGACCTTGTGTGAGCCGGGCTGATCCGGCCCCGGGCGGCTGCGACGCACGGGAACCGGGTCGGTGTCCATGGGATTCGTCGGGGGCGACGATCCGGATGCACCGGAACAACGTCGCAGCGGTCGAGCGTATTGCATATGTCGACGGGTTCGGCCAAAAACGAACATCCCCCGGCCGCGGCGCGGCCGGGGGACTGGTTTTGATCGGACCCATTCGGGTCAGGTCTCGCGGACGGGTGGTGTGATCAGGACCAGTTGGCGAGGAGGATGGCGAGGTCGGAGGGTCCGACGGTGCCGTCGCCGTCGAGGTCTTCCGGGCAGCCGGGGCACGTGCCCCACGCCGCGAGGAGGGCCGCGAGGTCGGCGGGATCGACGTCGCCGTCGCCGTCGAGGTCGCCGAGGATGCTCGCGCCGCTGACGGTGAAGGATTGCGGGTCACCGATGGCTTCGTTGTCGTTCCAGTCGACGGCGCTGACCCAGTACTCGACGGTGCCGCCGTCGGCGAGTCCGGGCAGGACGCCGCGATAGACCTGTCCGCCGCTGTGCCGCATGGGGACGGTCATTTCGCGTCCGGCGTCGACGGTGTAGTGGAGCGTGATGCCCTTGTCGAAGAAGTTCCGATCGGAGGTCATGTCGTCGAGGATGTTGGCCCGGACGACGTAGGGACCGACGGTGTCTTCGGTGTCGGCGAGTTGTTCGGTCTGGATGATGCGGGGCGCGTGGGTGTCGGCGGGACCGTTGTTGATGTAGACGCGGTTCTGGAAGTTGCCGGACTCGCCCTGGGCGCTGACGATGTCGTAGTCCCCGTCGTTGTCGAGGTCGGCGACCATGATGTCGAGGGTGGAGTCGGAGATGATGGTGATGATCCCGCTGAGCTGCGTGAAGTTGCCGCTGCCGTCGTTCGCGTAGATCTTCTCGCCGCCGCTGCCGAGGCGCCCGATGAGCATGTCGAGGTCGCCGTCGTCGTCGATGTCGAGGAACTTGCTGTCGTTGTCGTCCTGGTTCGGATTCGGGCTGATCTGCGAGCTCACGTTGGTGAACGAGCCGAAGCCGCTGTTCTCGAGCAGGAGTTCGGTCGAGCCGCCGCCGGCGTTCACGCCGAGGAGGTCGATCGCGCCGTCGCCGTTGATGTCGCCGAAGTCGTACGAGTAGCACGTGCTGTCGGCGGGCACGCCGGCGACGAGGCCGAAGATGCCGTGTCCGTTGTTGCGGTACATGCGGCTGTTGTTCGTGCCGGTGCTCGCGGTGCGGACGTCGAGGTCGTAGTCGTTGTCGATGTCGCCGAAGATGCAGTCCATGTTGTTGCAGACGTTGCCGATCGGGTGCCGGATGTCCGTCTCGTCGACGTAGATGCCGGTGCCGTCGTTCACCCACACGCGGTACTGGCCGCAGGTGAAGCGGCTCGTGGTGCCCGACGTGATGTAGATGTCGAGGTCGCCGTCGTTGTCGATGTCGCCGAACTGGGCCCGCGAACTCGACAGCAGCATCGCCGGCAGACGCACGGCGGTCTGGTTCGCGAAGAAGCCGGTGCCGTCGTTCACGAACAACTGCGGCTGACGGGAGAAGTCCTGCGCGAAGATCAGGTCGAGGTCGCCGTCGTTGTCGATGTCGCCCATCTCCACGCCGCGGGCGAGCAACGTCACCGCGCCCAGACGAGCCGCCGACTCCTCGGTGAACACGCCGGCCCCGTCGTTGACGTACAGACGCTGACGCAGCGGCGTGCCGGGACTGCTGAAGTTGCCGCCGTTGGCGAAGATGATGTCCAGATCACCGTCGCCGTCAATGTCGCCGATGGTCGCCTGGTTCGACCACTCGCTCGGATTCGGACTCGGGAAACGGGCGGCCGTCTGCTCGACGAACTGCTGCGCGAACGCCGGCGCGGCGAAACACGCGGCAGCACCGCCGATCAGCAGGAACCGGCCGCGGATGCACGACTTCATCATGACTCTTCTCTCTTCGGGTCGATGGTGGGGGGAACGGATTCTTTGCACCGAATGCGGCCCGACCGACGATCAGCCGACGGAGCGCGCGAACGACTCACGATACCAGATGCGCCGAGCCGGTCCCAGCATGAAATGCGACGACCCGCCCCGACGGACGCCCTCGCCGCGCACTCCGCCCAGATCGCCCGATTCACCCGCGTTCACACCTGGCCGAACCGGGGCAGCACGGGACAGCCGGCGACCTCTCAGCCCCAGTTGCCGAGCAGGACGGCCAGGTCGGCCGGCCCGACCGTGCCATCACCGTCGAGATCCGCCGGGCAACCCGGACACGCGCCCCAGGCCGAGAGCAGGGCCGCGAGATCGGCGGGATCGACGTCGCCGTCGCCGTCGAGATCGCCCGGCGTCGGCGGCAGCACCGCCAGCACCGCCTCCAGGGCATTCACGCGCCCGGCGCCGGTCAGCAGATCCTCGCCCGGACCCTCGACATCGTCGGCCGTCGCCATGAGCACGGACGCGATGTCGTCGTGCGTCAACGAAGGATCGACGGACAGCAGCAGGCACGCGAGACCCGACACGTGCGGCGTCGCCATGCTCGTGCCGGTCTTGTAGCCGTACGCCGTCGTGCCGCTCAGCGAATAGATGTTCACGCCCGGTGCGGCGACCGTGACCGCGTCGCCCGCGCCCGAGTTCACCCAGTGCGCGTCCTGGTTGTTCGTCGCCGCGACGGTGATCGTCTCCGGCCAGACGCCCGGGTACGACACGCCGAAGCCGGGATTGTTGCCGGCGGCGGCGACGAGCACGAGCCCGGCGGCGTGTGCCGCGAGAACCGCATCGTGCAGCGTCTCGGATCCGTCGAAGTACTGGAGACTCATGTTCACGACATCGACGCCGTGATTCATGGCGTACGTGATGCCTTCGGCGAGTTCCGACTCGGTGCCGGTGCATCCGTTGAGCACGCGGATGGGCATGACCTTGACGTTCCAGCACACGCCGGCGACGCCGAGCGCGTTGTTGCCGTTCGCCGCGCAGGTGCCGGCGACGTGCGTGCCGTGACTCTGGCAGGAGTCGCCGGTGTCCTGGTTCTCCGACACGGTGTTCCAGCCGGCGATGAGCTTGCCGGCGAGGTCGACGTGCGGGCTCGTGCCGGCGTCGACGATCGCGACCACGAGATCGTCGTCGCCGGTCGTGTAGTCCCACGCCTCGGTCGCGTGAATGTCCGCGCCGGGCGTGCCGGCCTGGCCGCCGATGGTCTGGCCGGTGTTCCGCAGGCCGTAGAGCACGTTGAAGTTCGGATCATCGGGCACCGTCTCGGCGACGCCGCCGACGCCGTCGAGTTCGACATGCTCGAACAGTCCGTCGAAGAGACGGAGCTGGGCGACGAATCCGGGCGTCGCCGTGCCGCGCGGGACGACGATGCGGTAGTACCGATCCAGCCGATGCGTCGTCGCGACGAGCGCCCGCTCGGGCGTGATCGTGAACACGGGTTCGATGGTCGTGACGCCCCAGGCGCCGAGGACCTCGGGGAGCAGGGTCGTCTGTCGGGCGACGGCGCGGGACGCGGCCGCGGGATCGGGCGCGAAGCGCTGCGTGTCGGCGTCGAACGACGCGTCCGCACGGAGTCGCACGAGCACGTGCGTCGAGGCGAATCCGCCGACGACGTCGGGACCGGCGCCCGCGGCGATCTCGTCGGCGCTCGCGGGACCGGCGAGGGCCAGCAGGCCGGCGACGGCGCCGAGGGTCATGATCCGGAGGACGGTCCGGCATCGAAGTCGGGTGTTGGTCATCTCTCTCTCCTGGCCTGGCCCGGCGCACGTGGCGTCGATCGCCGCAGCGATGTCAAAGCGTATCCCACGGATCGCCGGGGGTCGCGGCCGCCGTCGGGAATCCGCGTCGACGGCGCGTGCGGTGCGGGTTGCGTCGCCCGGGCGGTCCGAGAACCCGTCGGTTCGGCGTCGGCGCGCCCGAGGCCGTACAATGGGGGACCGACGCAGGACCGCCGCCCATGCCGCACGCCATCCAACTGCTCATCCTCGACGTCGACGGCGTCCTCACGGACGGCTCGATCGCCATCGATGACCATGGCATCGAGACGAAGCGGTTCAACGTCCGGGACGGGCTGGGAATCGTGATCTGGCAGCGCCTCGGCTACCAGACCGCCATCCTCACGAGCCGCTCGAGCATGGCCGTGCGGCACCGGGCGAACGAGCTCGGGATCGCCCACGTCATCCAGGGCTCGAAGGACAAGCTGCGCGACTTCGCCCGGCTGCTCGCGACGCTGGGTCTCGACGCCGAACAGGTCGCGATGATCGGCGACGATCTGCCCGATCTGCCCATCCTTCAACGGGTCGGCTACGCGATCACCGTCGCCGATGCCGCGTCCGAATGCGTCGGGATCGCGGACTACGTCACGAGCGCCCGCGGCGGGCGCGGCGCCGTGCGCGAGGCCATCGAGCACCTCCTCCGCGTCCGACACGAGTGGGACCAGGCCCTCGCGACCTACGAGAACGGCGACCATGACGAACCCGATGCGTAACGAGCTTCCCAGTCCCCCGCCCGTGCGCCGGCAGCGCCGGGTCCGGATCATGCTCGTCGCGGCGTGCACGCTCGTCGGGCTCATGCTGCTCGTCGTCCTCATGCGCATCGACGACGCGCCGGCGCCCGACGGCGCGAATGATCCCGGGACGCCCGTCGTCGACCTCATCGCGCCCGAACGACTCACCGACGACGAGCGCCTCAGCGCCGGCGACGATCTTGAAGCGAGCCCGAACCTCGCCATGCGCCGCGGCGGCTGGATCCAGGTCGCCGACAAGACCGACCCGGGTCGCGTCGCCCAGCGCTACCGCTTCGAAGCCCTCGACCCGAACCCGACCGGACTCGGCGCCGGATGGGCCCGGATGGAACGCCCGATCGCGGAGTTCTCCCTCTCCGGCGACCGCATCCTCACGATGCGCGGCGACGAGGCGCTGGTCAACATGCCCAGCGGCGCGCTCGAGTCCGGAACCATCACCGGCAACGTGCTCATCAGCATCTTCGATCCGATCGACGGCCATCCCGCCGATCCGCAGACCCAGACGCCCGGGTTCGTCCTGCTCACCGAACATGCCGTCTTCGACAGTCTCTCCGGCGAGATCATCTGCGACAGCGAGATGTACGCCGCGACGAACGGCATCGAGTTCACCGGCGACGGACTCAGCGCCTACCTGAACGATCAGGACGATCGCGTCCGCCTCACGATCGATCACGTCGACACCATCCGGTTCGCGCAATCGCCCGCGACCCTCGTCGCCGGACCCGTGGCCGACCCCGTCGCCGGGCCCGTCACGGGCGCGGGCGCCGCCGCCCCGCCGGCAC
>JAGQOI010000427.1 GCA_020427625.1 Phycisphaerales bacterium
CGGCACCAAGATGATCCATCTGGGCAAAAACACGCGCAGCACGATCATCTCGAAGGGCATCTCCGCGGGCCACAGCCAGAACAGCTACCGCGGGCTGGTCCGCGTGGGCCGGAACGCCGAGGGCGCGCGCAATTTCTCGCAGTGCGACTCGATGCTCATGGGCGACCGCTGCGGCGCCCACACGTTCCCCTCCATCGAGGTGAACAACGACACCGCCCAGGTCGAGCACGAGGCCTCGACGAGCAAGATCGGCGAGGACCAGATCTTCTACTGCAACCAGCGCGGCATCCCGACCGAGGACGCCGTCTCCATGATCGTCAACGGATTCTGCAAGGAGGTCTTCGCCGAACTCCCCATGGAGTTCGCCGTCGAAGCGAAGAAGCTCCTCGAAGTCAGCCTCGAAGGCAGCGTCGGCTGACCCGACGCCCCGCGCCCTCCCGGCGCCGACCCCCGACCCGATTCATCACCCGACCCCACCCTCCAGATCCCGGGCCCTCCTGACATGAAGAACCCCATGCTCGACATCCGCAACCTGCACGCCTCGGTCGACGGCACCGAGATCCTCAAGGGCGTGAACCTCACGGTGAACGCCGGCGAGGTGCATTCCATCATGGGTCCGAACGGGTCCGGCAAGAGCACGCTCGCGCGGGTGCTCGCGGGCGAGGAGGCGTACGAGGTGACGGCCGGCGAGATCATCTTCAAGGGTCGCGACCTGCTCGAGCTCGAAGCGCACGAGCGGGCCTGCGAGGGCATCTTCATGGCCTTCCAGTACCCGGTCGAGATCCCGGGCGTGAGCACGAAGTACTTCCTCAAGGCGGCGCTCAACGCGCACCGCAAGCATCGCGGGCAGCCGGAGCTGGATGCGTACGACTTCCTCGCGCTGGTGAAGGAGATGGCCGCGTTCGTCGAACTCGACCCGGCCCTGCTCGATCGCGCGGTGAACGAGGGCTTCTCCGGCGGCGAGAAGAAGCGGGCCGAGATCTTCCAGATGGCGATCCTCGAACCCGCCCTCGGCGTGCTCGACGAGACCGACTCCGGACTCGACATCGACGCCCTGCGGATCGTCGCCGACGGCGTGAACAAGCTCCGCGGCCCCGACCGCGCCTTCGTCGTCATCACGCACTACCAGCGCCTCCTCTCCTACATCGTGCCGGACGTCGTCCACGTCCTCCTCGACGGACGCATCGTCAAGACCGGCGGCAAGGAACTCGCGCTCGAACTCGAGGACAAGGGCTACGCGTGGATCGACAAGGATGCCCGCGCCGCCGCCTCCGCCTGACCGACCCTCCCGCCAGGACACGACCGACATGAGCACGGACCTGATGACCGATTCCGTTCCCACGATCGCGACCTTCTCCCGGCGCGACGCGTCCGGGCCGCTGCACGACCTGCGGCGCGAGGGCCTGGACCGCTTCGAGGCGCTCGGCTTTCCGACCGCGCGCAACGAGGCGTGGACGTACACGAACGTGAAGTCCATCGCGAAGACCGAGTTCACGCCCGCATCGCTCGCGCCGGCGACGATCGACGACGAACGTCTCGAACCCGCGC
Organism: Phycisphaerales bacterium; assembly: GCA_020427625.1. Classification (GTDB taxonomy): domain Bacteria; phylum Planctomycetota; class Phycisphaerae; order Phycisphaerales; family SM1A02; genus JAGQOI01. The sequence continues at coordinate 1,549 of JAGQOI010000427.1, forward strand.
TGTTCGACGGACCGGCGCACCGCATCGTGATCGTCAACGGCGTCGTCGATGCCGCCCGGACGTCGATCGGACCCCTGCCCCCCGGCGCCATCGTCGCGCCGCTCTCGTCGATCGACCCCTCGACGGTGTCGGCGCACCTCGGACGCATCGCCTCCCTCGACGAGGCGCCGTTCGTCGCGATGAACACCGCCCTGCTCACCGAGGGCGTCGTCGTCCGCGTCCCCCGCGACGCGAAGATCGAACACCCGGTGCACGTCGTGCATGTCACCGTCGGCGACGCGTCCCCGGTCGTCAACGCGCCGCGCACGCTCGTCATCGCCGAGCGCGGCGGCATCGTGTCCGTCGTCGAGTCCTTCATCAGCATCGGCGCCGCCGCGAACCTGACCACCGCCGTGACCGAGGTGGTCGTCGACGACGGCGCCTCCGTCCGGCACGACCGCGTCCAGATGGACGCGCCGACCGGACGCCACATCTCGACCGTCGCCGTCCGCGAGATCGGGCCCGGCACCGTCACGTCGACGACGATCACCCTCGGCGGCGCCCTCGTGCGCAACCACTATCGCGCCGACCTCGACACGCCCGGCGCCGACTGCACGTTCAACGGACTCGCCGTCGCGAGCGGCACGTCGACCGTCGATCACACCCTGCGGATCAACCACAACCAGCCCCACGGCTCGAGCTGGCAGTTCTTCAAGAACATCCTCGACGACGCGGCGACCGGGTCGTTCTGCGGCCGGATCTACGTCGCCGAGGACGCCCAGAAGACCGACGCCAAGCAGACCAACAAGAACATGATCCTCTCCGGCACCGCGCACGCCTACACGCGACCGCAGTTGGAGATCTTCGCCGACGACGTGAAGTGCACCCACGGCGCGACGATCGGACGCATGGAACCGTCGCAGTTGTTCTACCTGCGCTCGCGAGGCATCGACCCGAATGCCGCGCGTCGACTGCTGATCTTCGCGTTCGCCAACGAGACGCTCGCCGAGGTCGGCTGCGCCGCCCTCCGCGCCCGACTCGAACCGATCCTGCTCGAACGCCTGTCGTCCGTCGGCGCCTGAGCGCGGAGATCGCGATGACCCGTTCCGACGCCCGTCCCCCGACCGCCGCGCCGACCGACGTTGCGACGCACGACGCCGCGCCGCTCGATGTCGCCCGCATCCGGGCGGACTTCCCGATCCTCGCCCGCACCGTGCACGGTCGCCCGCTCGTCTATCTCGACAACGCCGCGACCGCCCAGAAGCCGCGGGCGACCATCGACGCGATCTCGTCGTACTACGAGCACGCGAACGCCAACATCCATCGCGGCGTGCACGCGCTGTCGATGGAGGCGACGACGCTCTACGAGAACGCCCGTGCCGCCGTCGCCCGATTCCTCAATGCCGCCCGACCCGAGGAGATCGTCTTCTGTCGCGGCACGACCGAGGCGGTCAACCTCGTCGCCCAGTCCTTCGTCCGGCCCGGGCTCGAACCCGGCGACGAGGTGATCCTGTCGACGATGGAGCATCACGCGAACATCGTCCCCTGGCAGATGCTCCGCGACGCGTGCGGGCTCGTCCTCCGGGTCGTGCCGATCGACGACCGCGGCCGACTCGACATGGACGCCTACGCCGCGATGCTCTCGCCGCGCACGAAGCTCGTCTCGCTCGTGCACGTCTCCAACGCGCTCGGCACGGTGAATCCCGTCGACACGATCGTCCGTCTCGCCCACGATCGGGACATCCCCGTGATGCTCGACGGCGCGCAGGCGGTCCCGCACCTGCCCGTCGACGTGCAGGCGCTGGGGTGCGACTTCTACGCGATCTCCGCGCACAAGATGTTCGGCCCGACCGGCGTCGGCGCGCTCTACGGACGCTTCGATCGCCTCGACGCCATGCCCCCGTACCAGGGCGGCGGCGACATGATCCTCTCCGTCAGCTTCGAGAAGACCACGTACAACCGCGTGCCCGCGCGCTTCGAGGCCGGCACGCCGAACATCGCCGGCGCCGTCGGGTTCGGCGCGACGATCGAGTACCTCGAATCCGTCGGCATGGACCGCATCGCGGCTCACGAGCACGAACTCCACGCGTACGCCTGCGACGCCCTCGCGACGATCGACGGGCTGCGCTTCATCGGCGAGGCCGACGAGCGGGCGAGCGTGCTGTCGTTCGTCCTCGACGGCGTGCATCCGCACGACATCGGGACGATCCTCGACCAGCAGGGCATCGCGATCCGCACCGGCCATCACTGCGCCCAGCCGGTCATGGAACGATTCGGCGTGCCCGCGACCGCACGGGCGTCGCTCGCGCTGTACAACACGCGGGACGATGTCGACGCCCTCGTCGCCGGCCTCCGACGCGTCGCCGAGGTGTTCCGCTGATGTCCGATCTCATGGATCTCTACCAGGAACTGATCCTGGACCACAACCGCCGGCCCCGCAATCGCGGGCGTCTCGATCCGTGCGACCGGCACGCCGAAGGGTACAACCCGCTCTGCGGCGACCGGGTCGACCTCTTCCTCGATCTCGACGGCGACGTCATCCGCGAGGTGCGCTTCGAGGGCAACGGCTGCGCGATCTCGACCGCGTCGACGTCGCTCATGACCGAGGCGGTCAAGGGTCACACCGTCGCCGAAGCGAAGGTGCTCTTCGAGAAGTTCCACGATCTCGTCACCGGCAC
>JAGQOI010000428.1 GCA_020427625.1 Phycisphaerales bacterium
TATCCGGGTCACTACGGTATGGTCGTGCTCTCCCGGTACCCGATCCGAGACGACCTCGTCCGCACCTTCTCGACCATGCGCTGGATCGACCTGCCCGGCGCGACGCTGCCCGACGATCCGGCGACCGCGGCCGCGACGGACTGGTACGACGACGCGGCACGATCCGTGCTGCGCCTGTCCTCGAAGGGACACTGGGACGTGCCGATCGATGTCGACGGCGTCCTCGTCCACCTGCTCGTGAGTCATCCCACGCCGCCCGTGTTCGACGGACCCGAAGACCGCAACGGCCGGCGGAATCATGACGAGATCGGGTTCTGGGCGGCGTACCTCGATCCGGCCCGCGCGAGCGCGCTCGTCGACGATGCGGGACGATCCGGCGGACTGGCGCCCGGCGCGCCGTTCGTCATCCTGGGTGATCTGAACGCCGATCCGCATGATGGGGAGAGTCGGCCCGGCGCGGCCGCGCAGGTGCTCGAGTGTGCGCGCGTCCGTTCGGCGCCGATCCCGCGCAGTCTCGGTGCGATGGAGGCGTCGGCGGCGCAGGGCGGCGTGAACGTCGGTCAGCGGGGCGATCCCGCGTTCGACACGGCGGACTTCGACGATGAGCGAGGTCCGGGCAATCTGCGGGTGGACTACGTGCTGCCGTCGATCGAGTGCGTCGTGATGGGTGGCGGCGTGTTCTGGCCGGGTGTGGACGAGCCGGGTCATGCGCTCGTCGCGTCGTCGTGGTCGTCGGACCATCGGCTCGTCTGGGTGGATCTGTCGATTCCGTCGCGGTTCCGATCGGATCGGCGTTGATGGCGTCGTGTTCGGTGCCGATGTTGCGGCCGGGGGTCGATTCCGTGAAGATGGGATCACGTCGGGCGCCCGCCCGCCCGGAGCGACGGAACCGCCTGCGTGGATCGTGACAGGTTCGAACAACTCGCGCTGACGCATCTGGACGCGGTCTATCGGGTCGCGATGCAGCTTGCGCGCAACCCGAACGATGCGAGCGACCTCGTTCAGGAGACCTATCTCAAGGCGTTGCGGGTCGCGGAACGGTTCGAGGAGTCCGGCGGCGGGATTCGTCCGTGGCTCTTCAAGATCGTGCACAACGTGTTCTACAGCCGAATCGAGCGGGACCGCCGGGCGCCGATGGCGGCGGAGGACCTCTCCGGCGCCCGAAGCGGCGTGCCGCCGCCGGACGAACCGTCGCCGGCGTGGGATCTCGGGACGCTGGACTGGGAGCATGTCGACGGTCGTCTGAAGTCGGCGATCGAGGGGCTCAAGCCGGAATATCGGACGGTGCTGCTCCTGTGGGGGGTGGAGGGCCTGAAGTACCGGGAGATCGCGGAGATTCAGGATGTTCCGATTGGCACGGTCATGAGCCGCCTGCACCGGGCGCGCAGCATTCTCGTGGAGCAATTGGCCGGATTCTCCGAAGAAACCAGGGGGGGTCGGCGGTTGGAAGATGAGACGGGCGAACGCCCCGAACCGGCCTGATTGATCGCGGTTCGGCTTGGCCGGAAGGACCCGTGCGGGCCGGTCCCGCGTAGGATGAGATGACCGGTCCGGGGAACGGGCCGGGCCGGGAACGATGTCCGGGAACAATGTCCGGGAACGAAGGGCCGGAACCGGAACTGTGGACAGGTCGATGGACAAACTGACCCTCCCCAACCTGATTCGACGCTACGCCGACGGCGAACTCGCGCCCGAGGACGCCGCGCGCGTGGAGGCCGCCGTCCGATCCCGTCCGGATCTGGCCGGCATGCTGGCGACGGAGCGTCGTCTGCGGGAGCAGGTCGGTCGGGTGATGGCGGATGCGGACCCGGTGCCGGTCGGGCTCGCCGATCGCATCCGGCTCGCGATGGTGCGGGAGTCGGCGCGGACGAGCGCCGGTCGACATCCCGCGGCTCTGCATCGGTCCAATCTCTTCGCGATCGCCGCGACGCTGGCGCTCATCACGGGCGTCGTGCTCATCGGCATCTTCGGGCCGTCGATCGATTCGCTTCAGAACCACCGTCCGGACGTCGTTGCGTCCGCGGCGGCGTACGCGGCGACCGAGCACCACAAGTGTGCGACCTGTCGCGAGACCACCGAGAAGCGCTGCACCTATTGCACCGCGCCCGACGCCTCCCGCGAGTTGAGCACCTACCTCGCCGCCGATGTCTGCATCGTCGACCTGGGCGATCTCGGGTACAAGTTCATCGGCGGCGGCCGATGCGGTTTTCCGCACGCGGAGCGGGCGGCTCAGCTCATCTACGAGCGGCCCCGGGACGACGGGAAGCCGGGCGAACGCGTGAGCATCTTCATGGTGCCGGTGAACGCGGAACTCGATCTCGGCGGGCTGCCGACGCTGTCCCGCCTCGCCGCCGGTCGCTTCCGGATGGTCCCGGAAGGCGACCAGTGCCCCTCCGAGGTGCTCATCGCCCGCGATGCCCGCCTGGTCTTCTTCGTGGTCGCCTGCAACAGCGGCGATTACGACGAAATTCTCCGCCGGATCGAGCCTCAACTGGATCTGGTCGATCCCTGACCGCCTCGGCTTCGTATGAATAGAGCGGATCCCGCCGGCCGTGTGCCGCCGGCGGGGACCGCACGTCCGGTCCGATTCCTGCCGTCGCGTCTGCCGCCCCGTCCCGGTCAAGCCCGGACGTGATCGGACCGACGACACGGGAGACCGGTTCCTCGGGGGGCAATCGAATGAGGTGTGATCGATGAATACTCGCGCGACCGTACTCGGCAGTCTGACCATCGGGCTCGTCGCCGCGGGCTGGGTGCCGTCCGACGCCGTCGCCCAGGACGCGCTCGGCGCCGGAAACGTGCTGGATCGCAACCTGTCGAAGACCGACGGGCCGGTCAACGTCCGGGTGCCCGGCGAGAACTTCAGCGCGCGCAACCTGCTCGTGACGGGGAACGTCGCCGGCGGGCGGGGCTTCCGCGGCTCGGTCGGCTATCGCGCCCCGGGCGACTTCAGCGGCGACCTCGGTTCCGACGAACTCGATGCCTTTCTCGCGGACAGCGCCCTGTCCCGCTACGACATCGTCTCGAGCCGTCAGACGGTCAACGCCATCCGGTGGGGTCAGGAACTCGGCATCATCGAGTACCGCCGGTCGGGCAGCGCCACCACCCTCGGCACGCTCGCCGACCAGCGGTGGTCGCTGGAGAGCCCCGTCGACGCGCGACTGCGCATCGATGCCGTCGGCCGCTCGTCGCTCACCACCGATCTCTATGCACCCGAGTCCGAGCCCGCCATCGTCGGGCGCGTGCTCGACGACTCGGACAAGCCGCATCTGGCGACCTTGTCGAGCATGCGTGGCGTGCGGGTCACGGACGCGTCGATGCAGTCGATCGTCGGCGGCTGGTCGATGCTCGACACGCTGCGGGTCCGCGCCGAGGGTGCGGATCGGCCGGATTCGTTCCGGCCCGGCGACCCGTTCATTCCCCGCTACAGCGAACTCGCGCTGCTCCCGCCGGATCGGGTCGACGCGCCGGCACCGGGGCGCACGCCCGACACGACCTCGCCGGACCTCCAGAACGACACGCGTCTGAGCAGCGAGCCCGACCTCGCCCGCATTCTCGAACGGGTCGCGGCGCGATACGCCGACCGTCCCGACGCCGACGTGCGCGTCGACCGGAGCCTGCTCGACCAACTCGATACGTCATTCCTCGCCCTCCGCACGCGCCTGGAAGCCTCCGCGAGCACGAGCAGACCGTCGACGACCATGGGTCCCGACGGGGGGGCCGGCACGGGACCGGGCATCGATCCGGGCATCGATCCGGGGACCGATCCGGGGACGGGCGAGGCCGGCGGGCCGGCACCCGTCGACCCGAGCGCGCCGGGGACGCCGTCCATCGAGGTGCCGCGAACCGTGATGCCGGACGACCGCACGCTCCCGCTCGAGCAGTTCGGCCTCGCGTTGCGTCACGGGGAGCGGATCGAGACCTTCTCTCACGGCGGCGGCACGCGGTTCGACGAACTCATGCACGCGGGCGAGGAGTCGCTGCGAGACGGCGATTACTTCCGGGCGGAGCGTTCCTTCAGTCGCGCGCTCGGCATCATCCCGAACCATCCGCTCGCCTTCGTCGGCTCCGCGCACGCCCAACTCGGCGCGGGCTACGACACGTCGGCCTCGCTCACGCTGCGGCGCCTGTTCGCACGCTATCCCGAACTCATCGACGTGCGCTACGGCCCGAACGTGCTGCCCCGCCCGCTGCGGA
>JAGQOI010000037.1 GCA_020427625.1 Phycisphaerales bacterium
AGCGTCCGCGCGCCGGAGGCGCGACGCGAGGTGAGGAACGAGGCGATCTCGCCGAGCCAGACCGCGAACGTGTGCGCCTGGCACCACAGCGCCTGGCGCCGACGGAACGCGTCGGCCGTGAACAGGCGCCACAGTCGACGCGGACGCAGGTGGAAGTGGAGCTCGAGGCACTTCACGCCGAGGAACAACTGCCACGGACGAAGGTGCGGCTCGGCCAGCACCTGGTGCCGGTAGTCCCAGCGCCCCTGATCGAGTTCGACGAGCGGACGCGCACTCTGTGCCGCGGCGAACGGCGTCCAGGTGTGCGGCGTGACGTACATCGCGTTGAGGTAGTCGCCGTCGTACGCCGCGAGGACCCGCGCGGCTCGCCAGAGCGACGACCATCGCTCGTCGCCGAGTCCGACGATGTGACCGATCACCGAGAAGATGCCGTGCGCCTTGAGGAGTTGGCACGCGCGGAAGTCCTCGCGCGGCGTCGACCTCTTGCGGACCTGCGCGAGCACCGCGGCGTCGGTCGACTCGATCCCCATGAGGACGTACAGGATGCCCGCATCGCGATACAGCGGCAGGATCGCCTCGTCGCGCACGATGTCCGTCGCCCGGATCGTCGCGAAGATCCGGACCGGCAGCGCTCGCGCCGCAAGTTCCTCGAGCACGCGGCGCCAGACCCGCGGGAGTGTCGTCGGGTTCTCGTCGGCCAGCGTGAGGAACCGCACGTCGTGCTCGCGGTACAGGAACTCCACCTCGTCGACGAACGCGACCGGGTCGCGGTGGCGCCAGCGCATCCAGAAGTCGTGCTGCCCGCAGTACGTGCACCGGTGCGGGCAGCCGCGGGAGAACTGCACGACGGCCGCGCGCCCGAGCCCGAAGCACCGGTAGCGATCCCAGTCCTCGACGAGTTCCCATCCGCGGCGGACGGCATCGAGATCGCGGAGGGGCGGGCGATCGGGGTTCGTGACGATGCGTCCGTTCGCGCGGCGGCTCACGCCGGTCACGTCGGCGAGCGCATCGTCGTCGGCGTCGGAGGCGAGGGCGGTGATGAGGTCGAGCGCGGTCGCCTCGCCCTCGCCGCGCACGATGAAGTCGACGGCGTCTTCGGCGGCGAGGATGGCGGACGCGTGATAGGTCGGGAACACGCCGCCGTAGACGGTGGTGACGGACGGAAGGGCGTGCCTGATCGCGCGGAGCATGCGAATGCAGACGGGGTGGGCGGGGGTCGATCCGGCGTGTCCGGTCATGACGACGTCGGGCGCGGCAGCGCGGACGGCCTCGACGATGCGCTCATCGTCGAGGCGGAGGCATTCGGCGTCGAGGAGGCGGACGGTGTGTCCGGCGTCGATGAGCGGGCCGCCGACGGCGATGAGGCCGAGCGGCACCTGGTGTCCGACGCCGACGGTGCTCGTGAGCGTCCGGTAGGGCGGATTGATGAGAAGAATGCGCATCGGCGTGTCCTCACGCGATCATCTTGCTGATCCGGTGACCCATCTTGACGAACCGGATGACGGCATTGCGCGGCAGCCGGCGCAGCTGCTCGTACCAGGCGCTCGTCGATTCGAAGAACGTGAGCATGGCCTGCATGCGCTCGCCGACGAGATCGCGTTCGCGCGAGGCGCGTCCGCGTCGGGCCTCGTCGAGGCATTCGCGGAGGAGGCGCATGGTGGGGTCGATCTCGCGGCGCTTGCGTTCGTCGAGCACGATCTGGAACAGCTCCCAGACGTCGGTGAGCGTCTCGAAGTGATCGCGCCGGTCGCCGAGCACGTGGACGACCCGGACGATCCCCCAGGACTGGAGTTCGCGGAGACTGGTGCTCACGTTGGAGCGGGCGACGCCGAGGGCCGCCACGAGATCGTCCGCGTGCAGCGGTCGCTCGGAGAGATAGAGGAGCGCGTGGATCTGCGCGACGGTGCGGTTCACGCCCCAGCGGGTGCCCATCTCGCCCCAGTGGAGGACGAACTTCTGCACGGCCGGGGTCAGGGGAGTGGTCACGGCGATTCCTTCATTTCTGTCACGACAGAATATACGGAACATACGAGAAGAAGGCAAGCGTCGTCCGGTCCGGAGTCCGGAATCGTTCCGGCGTCGGGCCGGGCCGGCGGCATGGCGGCGCGGCACGGTGGGACGGCACGGTGGGACGGCACGGTGGGACGGCAGGGTGGGACGGCACGGTGGGACGGGGCGAGATCGCCGCCGCCGTCGCGGCGCGGCGGCGGGCGTCGGCATCACCATCGTCCGGGGATCAGCCGCCGATGCGCTCGCGGCCGCCCATGTGGGGTCGCAGCGCGGGCGGGATCGTCACCGTGCCGTCGGCCTGCTGGTGGATCTCGAGGATCGGGATGAGGATCCGCGGGCTCGCGATGACGGTGTTGTTCAGCGAGTGACAGAACACGTTGTTCCCGTGCTCGTCGCGGTACCGCATCTTCAGGCGACGGCACTGGAAGTCGTAGAGCCGCGACGCGGAGTGCGTCTCGCCGTACGCGCCGGTCGGGCGCCCGGCGGCGTCGAGGTCGCCGCGCCCGGGCATCCAGCACTCGATGTCCACCATGTCCGCGTTCTTCGGACCGAGATCGCCCGTGCAGCACTGGAGCAGACGGTAGGGGAGTTCGAGCGACTGGAGGAGGTCCTCGACGAAGCCGATCATCTTCGCATGCCAGGCGCGGCTCTCCGCCTCGTCGGCGCGACAGATCACGACCTGCTCCACCTTGTCGAACTGGTGGATGCGGTACAGACCGGCCGTGTCCTTCCCGGCCGCGCCCGCCTCGCGACGGAAGCACGTCGACACCGTCGCGTACCGCCGGGGGAGGGTCTCGGCGTCGAGGATCTCGTCCTGGTGCAGGCCCATGAGTCCGACCTCGCCGGTGCCGGTGAGGAAGAGGTCGTGTCCGCTGCCGCGCCGGGACTCCTCGATGTGATACGCCTGGTCGCGCCCGGCCGGGAAGAAGCCGGTGCCGACCATGCATTCCTCCCGGACGATGACCGGCACCGACATCGGTGTGAAGCCGTGCTCGTTCGTCATCCGATCGAAGGCGTAGCGGAGCACGGCCTGGTGCAGACGCATGCCGTCGCCGACGAGGACGTAGTGCCTTGCGCCCGACATGCCGACGGCGCGCTGGAAGTCCACGAGCCCGAGATCGGCGATGAGGTCGAGGTGCGTCTTCGGCGCGAAGCCCCGGTTCGCCTCGAACGGTCGGGTCGGGTCGAACCCGTCCGGATGCCAGGTGCGGATCTGGACGTTGTCGTCGGCGGAGCGGCCGCGGGGCACGTCGTCGTCGGGCGGCTGCGGGACTTCCAGGAGCAGCGCGTCGAGTTCGGGCGTGATCTGGGTGATCTCGTGTTCGAACGCCTGGATCTCGTTCTTGAGCGTGACGGGGCGCGATTCGAGGTCGCGGATCTCGGTCTCCAGCGCGTCGCGGGCGGCGCCTTCGGCGGTCTTGAGCAGGCCCTTGAGGCGCCCGATCTGCGGACCGACGACCTTGCTGATCTTCTTCTGCTCGGCGCGCCGGACCTCCTGCTCGGTCATGAGCTGGCGCCGACGCTCGTCGAGCCGGAGGACGTGCTCGATGTCGACGTCGATGTTCTTGTCCCGGGCCCCGGCCTTGAACCGGTCCGGATCCTCGCGGAGGCGCTTGAGATCGATCATGGGCGGGATCGTAGCACCGACGCCTCGACGCGACCATGCGGACGGGTTCGTGGATCAGATGCCGCGGTCACGGTAGTTCGGCGGCGCGGCCCAGCGCATCTTCTCGAGGAGGATCGTCCAGTACGACGTCTCGGGATTGACGACGAGTCGCGCGTGCTGCGGCGTGCGCCGGATGGTGACGGTGTCGTCGATCTCGAGCGTGAGTGCCGCCTGTCCGTCGAGCACGAGGGACGTGGACTCGTTCGGACGGGTGATGGCGATCTCCAGCACGGCGGTCGCGGGCAGCACGACGGGTCGGAAGGCGAGACTGTGCGGCGCGAGGGGGGTGACGACGATCGCGTCGACGGCGGGATGCACGATGGGTCCGCCGGCGGAGACGTTGTAGGCCGTCGAGCCGACGGGGGTCGAGATGATGACGCCGTCGCCGTTGAGCACCGGCCCGGCCGCGCCGTCGGCGGAGAGCATGAGTTCGATCATCCGGAACGGTCGACCGGCGGTGACGACGCAGTCGTTGAGCGCGACGCCGTCGTGCCGGATCGTGCCGTCGGCGGCGCGGACGGTGACGGCGAGGACCGTGCAGCGTCGGAGGGGGGGATGGTCGCCGAAGACGACGGCGGCATGTCGGGCGAGGGAGTCGAGGTCGAACTCGGCGAGGAATCCGAGTCGTCCGACGTTGACGCCGATGAAGGGCAGGTCGCGGTCGAGGAACCGTCGGGCTTCGCTGAGGATGGTCCCGTCGCCGCCGATGACGATGGCGCGGTCGGCGCCGTTGATCTCGGGCCGCGGATCGTCATCGACGTCGATGTCGGCGACGATCTCGGCGTATCCGGCGATGGCGGCGGGAAGGGCCGCGAGGACCTCCTGCGTCTCGGGTCGGGAGCGGCGGCTCAGCAAGAGGACACGTGCGGGCGGCATGGGTCGCCATTCTACCGGGCCGATTTCCGATCACCCATTCGGATTTGGGACAGTTCCCGGAACTGTCCCAAACCGCTCTCACGGCGCGTCAGGGCGGATCGGCGCGATTCGGACGTCTCGCCAACGGATCACGCCCGTGCCGCCGGTATGGACCTGCAGCGCGATGAGGCCCGACGCGTCCGCGTCGTCGATGAGGTCCGCGCACGGAACGTCGTTCACCCACGTCCGGAGCCGGTCGCCGACGGCGCGAATGCGGTAGCGGTTCCAGTCGTCGACCCGAAACGCCGCCCGAGCCGCGGCGTGCGCCTCGCCCTCCAGCGACGCCAGCCACCCGCGCCGACTCTCGTCGTAGATCCCGCCCGACCACGATCGCGCCGACGGATCGATCTCGCACTGGTAGCCGTACACGACGCCGTCCGGACGGACGTGCGAACGGAACTGGATCCCCGAATTCCCCGGGACGTCCAGCCGCACGTCCAGCGTCAACTCGAAGTCCGACCACTCGCCGCTCGTGCACAGAAACGTGTTCGGGCCCGGACCCGCCGTCCCCACGATGCACCCGTCGTCGACCCGAAACGTCGCGCCGCCGCCCACCACGTGCCACCCGGACAGCGAATGACCGTCGAACAGCGCGATCACCGCTCCCGCCGCCGCCTCCGCCACGTGCGCATCCGCCTGAGGATCCGGCGTGGCCGCGACGGGAGGCGGCTTCGTCGCACACCCGAACGCGAGCAGCACGACGACCACCGGCACCCTTGAACGAAGCGGTATCGACATGGCCGCGATGATAGCCGACTCGCGCGATCGAACCCCGCTGCGCCTCCCTGCCTCGGTGTCTCCGTGGTGATCCCGCTGGACGCCGGGCCGTCCCGAGGTCACCATGCATCGTCCGCAACGCCCTCACAGGAGTCTCACGATGCTGTCCGCCCGACGACGCGTACTCGGTTCGATCTGTGCGACGCTGGCCCTCGCCGCCGGTCTGGTGTCGGGCGGCTGCCAGGCGACGACGAGCGCCGGCGGCCTGGCCGCGCCGGGCGCGATGGGGACGGCGCCGGACCCGTTCGCCGGGCGCACCGTGCTCATCACCGGCGCGAACCGCGGGCTCGGCCTGGAGTTCGCGAAGCAACTGCACGAGCGCGGCGCCGTCGTCATCGCGACCGCCCGCGCGCCCGAGGCGGCGACCGAACTCAAGGCGCTCGGCGTGCGCGTCGAGGCGCTCGACGTCGCCGATGATGCCAGCGTCGCCGCCCTCGTGAAACGCATCGGCGAGGGATCGATCGACATCCTCATCAACAACGCCGGCGTCAGCGGCGGGCTCGGTCGCCTCGAGCAGGTCGACGGCGCCGCCGTCGATCGCGTCATGCAGGTCAACCTCCTCGGACCGATGCGCGTGACCAGGGCGCTCCTGCCCGCCCTCCGGCGCGGCGACCGCAAGCTCGTCGTGAACATCTCCAGCAAGCTCGGCAGCATCGGGCTCAACGAGGGCGGCGGGTACTACGCCTACCGCGAGAGCAAGGCGGCGCTGAACATGTTCACCCGCAGCATCGCCGCCGAACTCAAGGCCGACGGCTTCACCTGCATCGCGATGAGCCCGGGATGGGTCCGCACCGACATGGGCGGCCCGCAGGCGAATCTCAGCCCGGAAGAGAGCATCACCGGCATGCTCGGCGTCATCGATGATCTCGGACCCGACGGCACCGGACGCTTCTACCACTACGACGGCGAGCCGATTCCCTGGTAGTCCGGGCATCCCCGACCGACCGGCGGACGAATCCGACGACATGACCGCCTTCACCGCGCCCGCGATGCGTCCCGAACCGTCCGCCGAGCCCGTCATCCGCCGCGCCGAACGCGGCTGGGTGCTTGAGGCGGCGATCTTCCTGCCGCGTCCGGTCGAATCGATCTTCCCGTTCTTCGCGGATGCCCGCAATCTCGAGCGCATCACGCCACGCCACCTCCAGTTCCATGTCATCACGCCCCGTCCGATCGAGATGCGGGCGGGCGCGATCATCGACTACCGGCTGAAGATCCGCGGCATTCCGTGTCGCTGGCGGTCGGAGATTACGGCGTGGGAGCCGATGACCCGCTTCGTCGACGAGCAGCGCCGCGGGCCGTATCGGTGGTGGATCCACGAACATACGTTCGAGCCGGTTCCGGGCGGCACGATCGCGCGCGACGTCGTGCAGTACGGCGTTCTCTTCGGCGCGCTGGCGCACACGCTGCTCGTCCGTCGCGACGTGCAGTCGATCTTCGCCTACCGGACCAGGGTGCTGCGGGACCTGTTCGGCGCGCCGGAGTGAATGACACGACCCCCGGTGGGACCGGGGGTCGCGGTGGACTGATGGTGCGCCGGCCGACGGATCAGCCGCCGCCCTTGGCCTGAAGCGTTGCGAAGAGGGTGATCATCTCACCGTCGCGGAGGACGCCGAGCTGGACCTCGTCGCCGGGCTTGTGACTGGCGAGCATGGTCATCCAGGCCCGCATGTCGGTGATCTCCTCCTTGTTCCACGTCATGAGTCGATCGTCGGGCTGGAGTCCGGCGAGCGCGGCCGAGCCGCCCTCGGTCACGTCTCGGATCGGGATCCCCGGATCGCCGGCCTCGTAGGTGCCGGGCATGATGCCGAAGCGGACGGTGATGTCGCTGAGTTGCGGTCCGCCGGGCGCGCGATCGCCGCCGGCGTCGCGGGTCGCGACGGGGAACGAGTCCGGTCGCGTCGCCATGGCGAGCGCGATGTCATGGAACATGCGGATCGTCTTCACGGCGCCGACGCGGTTGATCTTGTACGACACGTCCTCGGGCGTGTGATACTCCTGGTGGAAGTCGGCGATGATGCCGAAGAGGACGGGCATGCCCTTGCGCTGGAAGGGCGTGTGGTCGCTGGCGCCGGACATGGTCGCCGGCTGCACGATCTCCAGGCCGCTGGCGGCGAAGAAGGGTTCGAGGAACTCGCCGAGTCCCTCGCCGGTGTACGCGCCGGACACGCTCAGGCGATCGTTGAGGATGCGCCCGATCATGTCGAAGTTGACCATGAGCACGTGCTGGTCGATCGGCACGATCGGATGCTCGACGTAGTAGCGCGAACCGTTCAGGCCCGACTCCTCGGCCGAGAAGGTCATGAGCAGGATGCTGCGGGCGTCGGCGTCCGCCGGAAGCGCGGCATACGACGCCGAGAGCTTCTGGGCGAGCAGGATGATGCCGGCGCTGCCGGAGGCGTTGTCGTCGGCGCCGGGATGGAGCTTGCCGGGTCCGGTGCGCGAACCGAACTCGCCCATGCCGAGATGGTCGAGGTGCGCGCCGATGACGATGTACTCGTCGGCGAGCGCGCCGCGCCCGGGCACGATGCCCGCGATGTTCTCCGCGACGACCGGCGTCTCCTCGACCGCGACGCGCACCGTCGCCAGACCGTCCAACGCCACCAGTCCGGCGCCCTCGTCGGCGATCGACCGGAGCTGGCGCGCGGTCCGACCGGCCGGGTCGGCGAGTTCGAGCAGGCGACTGCCCGCGTCGACGCTCATGAGCATGACGGGCGCCGTCGACCCGCCGCGCCGTCCGCCGCCGCCGCCCGCCATCGCGAGCGACTCGATGCGCGGATCGTCCGCGCCGGGCGTGTTGATGACGATGATCGCCGCCGCGTTGCGGTCGAGCGCGGCCCGGATCTTGCCCTGGAACGACGCGCGGTTCGACCAGCGTCCGTTCCCCCACAGGCTCGTCCCGGCGTCGTTCATCGGTTCGAAGCGGTACATCACCGCGATGCGTCCGGTGAGGTCGTCATCGGGTCCGTAGCTGGAGTAGTCGTCGGGTCCGTTGTCGATCGAGTATCCGACGAACGTGAGCGGCCCGGTGACCTCGCCCGCGCCGCCGAGCGCCGTGCCGACGACGTCGGTGCCGGGCGTCGCGGTCATGCCGCCTCGCGGCGCCTCGAGGGTGAGCATCTGTTCCGTGATGCGTCGTTCGCCGGCGAGCGGGAA
>JAGQOI010000429.1 GCA_020427625.1 Phycisphaerales bacterium
GGCACTGAGAATGGGCGTCGCTCCGTCGCAGCCAGCTGAATGGGCCTGCGTCACCCGCAGCAGCCCGGATAGGAGGCTGGCAGCCGACTCCACGATTGACACGCCCGACTTCATAGGAGGACACGGAGTCGGAATGGAATCGGGTTCGGAATCGTGGTCTCGGAGGCGTTCGATCAGCCGAACGTCATCGACCACACGATCCGAAACCATGATTCATCCTCCGTGTCCTCCGTGACTCCGTGGTGAACCCGCTCTTCCGATGAACCCGCCTACCGACCCGTGCGGACGGCGCGGTCCATGGTCTCGATGCGTTGGGTCAGGTGACGGTCGAGCCAGGCGGCGGCGGAGAGGCCGTCCGCCGGAGGGATCTTGCCGGCGCGAAGGCCGTTGTACTGCGAGCCCCACCATACGACGCCTCGCGCGGCACGTCCGTTCTGGCGCACCCCGAGTCCGGCGAGCGTGTGCGCCGTCCACTCGTCGTCGGGGATGTACTGTCCCCGACGCTTCGCGTTGCTGTCGTGATAGGTCTCGATCACGAAGAACCACACGTCGACGTTCGGCGGCGCGACGTCGAGGGCGAGGCGCACGTTGTCCGCGACGTAGGCCTGGTCGCCGGACCCGCCACCCGGATTGTCCGCATCGGCATAGAAGTCGTACACCGACACGCCGACGACGTCGACGTGCTTGAAGAGCGCGCGACAGTTCTCGGCCGATGCGCGCCACGACGGATCGGTGCGCTGCCAGTACAGGCGGGGGGGGAGACCGTAGAAGCCCCACTTCGCGTTCGGTCGCAGCGCCCGAGCCATCGTCATGGCATGCGTGCCCTCGCTCACCGCGGCCGCGACGACCGACGGGTCGGACGACTTGAAGGCATCCATCCAGGTGCCCTCCCAGTCGAGCCACACGACGCCGTCGTACCCGCTCGGCACGTTCTTCAGAATCCAGCCCCGGAGCTTCGCCTCGTTCAGGCGACCGTTGTCGTCGGGATCGATCTGCGACTGGTAGACCATGAGATGCGCCTCGCCGCCCGCGGCCTGGAACGCCTGCCGAGCCGCGCCCTCGAAGGGGATCGTCGACGCGAACACGGCGCCCGTCGCGCCGGCGGCGGCGGACGCGGGCGGCGAGGCATCCGGAGGCCCGCCTCCCTCCATGCCGGTCACCGACACCTCGTGCGGCGTGCCGTTCCAGCCGTTCACGTCATGCACGATGTTCGCGGACGGGGCACATCCGGCGAAGATGAACCCGCCGAGGGCGAGGAGCAGGATGATCGAGCGGATTCGAGGGTGCGACATCGGGAGGTGTCTCCGGGGTTCCAGGGTCGTGCGTCGGGTCGAGCGGCGACGTCGACGGGGGTCGAACCGGACATGCACCGACCGCCGCGCGTGCACGCCGGGGGAACCGTCCGGATCCGTCCTATCATAGGCCCGGCACAATCTGTCCCCGCGCTTCCGGATGAGCCGATAGAGAAGGACCCATGGCCGAGCGATCCGCTGCCCGTACCGCCTCATCGCGTTCGTCCGCCGCCGCCGGCGCCGTGCCGACGCTCACGACGCGCATCCTCTGGGTGCTCGGCGCGGTCGCGTGGCTGTTCGTCGCCGCCTCGCTGGCGTCGTTCGACACCGCCGATCCGCCGTCGCACGTCGTCTCGGTGCACGCGCAGCCGATCGGCAACCTGTGCGGACGAGCGGGCGCGCTGATCGCGTACAACGCCTGGTACCTCCTCGGCATCGGGTCGTGGATCCTGCTCATCGGCGTCGGCATCGCGATCGGCGCCGGACTGTCCGGACGCCGGATCACCCATCCCCTCGTGCGCAGCCTCGGCATGCTCATCGTCGCGGTCGCCGGCGCGAGCCTGCATGGACTCATCGCGCCGACCTGGGGTCCGCTCGCCGGCGCCGAGCCGGGACTCGCCGCCGTCGCGACCGTCGGCGAACTCACGCTCCGATTCGGCGGCCTCGGCACGTTCCTGCTCATCGCCGCCGCCATGCTCGTCGGACTGCTCCTCGCCGAGGAACAGATCATCCTCCACCTGCCGCGACTCGCGATTCGTTCCTTCCGCGCGGCTCATCGCGTCACGGTCCCGCAGATCACCAACCTCATGACCCGTCCCGAGACGCCGCTCAAGGAGGCCGGAACCGCCCGCGGCGCCGCCAAGGCCCGAGGCCGCTGGACGTCGAGCCGCTCCGCCGCCGCCGCCGCGGCCATCGACCCCGACGCGGGCGGGCTGGGCGCGGTCGAGTCGTTCGATCCGGACGACCACGAGATCGACGAGACCGACGAGGTCGACGAGGCGCCGAAGTCGAAGCGGACGAAGAAGGCCGCGCGGCCGGTGGTCGTCGACGAGGACGAGTACGAAGACGACGAGGAGGATGACGAGGACGAGGAATACGAGGAAGAGGACGCGTACGAGGAGGAGGAGGTTCTTCCCGGGGCGCCGCAGGTGTTCAGCGAGGACGCGTTGCGCGAGAAGATCTCGCGCCTGCCGGTGCGATTCGCGCAGGCGACGCAGAAACTGGCGACGGAGGAGGACCTCCAGGACCTGCAGAACATGGCGGAACTGGCGGGGTATCGATTCCCGGGTCTCGACCTGTTGGTGGATCCCGAGCAGAACTTCTCGGAGGAACTCGAGTCACTGGTGCGCGACCAGGCGGCGGCACTCGAGCAGGCGCTCAAGCAGTACCGCATCGACGGAAGCGTGGAGGGGATCGAGTCGGGTCCGGTGATCACGCTGTACCACGTGCGCCTGGCCCCCGGAACGAAGGTGGCGAACCTGAACGCGGTAAGCAGCGACCTCGCGCGTTCGCTGAAGGCGATCAACCTGCGCATCGTGGCCAACATGGCGGGGCGCGACACCGTGGGGATCGAGGTTCCGAATCCGAAGAAGGAAAAGGTGCGCATGAAGGAACTCATGAGCAGCACCGACAACTTCAAGGACATGAGTCTGCCGATGTTCCTGGGCAAGGACGCGTCGGGCGACCCGTTGATCGCGGACCTGACCAAGATGCCCCACATGCTGATCGCGGGCACGACGGGCTCGGGCAAGAGCGTGTGCATCAACACGATCATCATGAGTTTCCTGTACACGAAGAAGCCGAACGAACTGAAACTCGTGCTGGTCGATCCGAAGATGGTGGAGATGTCGCAGTTCAAGGACATCCCGCACCTGATGTGCCCGGTGGTGACGGAGATGTCGAAGGCCGCAGCGATCCTCGAGTGGGCGGTCCGCAAGATGGACGAGCGCTACGA
>JAGQOI010000430.1 GCA_020427625.1 Phycisphaerales bacterium
CCTCCAGACGGCCGCCGCCGGCGTCGCCCGCGCCGGCTCGCGGTTCTGGGTCGTCCGGCCCGACGTCGGGCTCGATCACGTCGAGGGCATCGACACGCTCCTCGGTCCCCGGTACCTCGCCGTCACGCCCGGCGAAGGCGCGCGGCGGCGACACTTCGTCGGTCTCGAACGCCCGCCCGTCATCCAGGACCGACAGGCCGGAGACCTGGAGGTCATCGTCGAGACGCCCGCCCGCGGGTCGCTCCGCGCCGGCACCGGCGTCACCTACCGCGGCCTGCGCGTCGGCACCGTCGCCTCCGTCGGTCTCGCCTCCGACGCCCGGTCCGTCGAGGCGCGCATCCACATCCGACAGGCCTACGCGTCGATCGTTCGCGAGCGCACCGTGTTCTGGGACGCCGGCGGCGTGAACGCCGGCATCGGCTGGCTCAGCGGCCTGTATGTCAACGTCTCGTCCGTGGAATCGCTCCTCGGCGGCGGCGTCGCGCTGGCCACGCCGTCGGATGCCGGCGACGCCGTCACCACCGGGCACCGCTTCGTCCTCGCGCCGAAGGCCGAGGACGCCTGGCTTCAGTGGAAGCCGTCCGTGAGCGTCGGCAGCGCGCTCCTGCCCGCGGGATCGACCATGCCGTCGCCGCTCCGCGCTCGACTCGACTGGACCGAGGGACGGATCTTCCGCGACGACGAATCGCGCACCGGATGGGTCCTCCAACTCGACGACGGACTCCTCGGGCCGGCCGACCTGTTGCGCGTGCCCGACGCCGCCCGGTCGAACTCGACGGCGCTCGAAGTCTCCGGCGAGCGTCTCGCCGTCGGCGCGGCACCGGACTGGACGGACGGCGTGCTGTCGCGCATTCGGGCGCGACTCGACGAGAAGCCCTGGCCTCGCGCGCGCATTCGACGTCCCGAGGCGCCCGAAGACTGTCTCGTCATCGCCGATCCCGCCGCCGAGCCGCTGCCCGTGGCCGCCGCGCGCCTCACGGTCGTCGACGAGCAGTGGCAGATCGACGCCGCGGTGTCGTTCGATCCCACCTGGCACGGCGCCGCCGTCCTGTCGCGTGTCGACGGTCGGCTCGTCGGCCTGCTCCTCGTCCCCCGCGACGACAAGGCGCCCGCCTCCGTCGCGCTCGTCGCCGCCGGCGAGTGATCGGATTCGTCGGAGGGCGTTCCGGGCGGCCGCGCAATCTTGGTGCTCCGGGCGGTCGACGGGGCAAACCGAGCGGGAGTGGTTCAACAATGGGTTATGTGATCGAGGTGATGGCGTCCGTAGGACGACCTGCAGCCGATGCCTGGATTGAGCGGTATGCGGCATCTCTTGGTGGAGAGGTGGTCGCCCGGCGTCCGGAGCGAGGAAGGTGGCAAGTCCTCGTTGAGACGAGCATTGATGTCAGGGAGATCATCTATGGGCGGACACGTTACTTTCGAGTCAGCTGCCGGGACAAGACGTGGGAGGCAGGCTGTTCGGTTGACTTGCTTGCTGTGGCTGCGGTTCTTGATGGCGTGATGCAGTCCAGTTGCGCGGCAATCTGCCGGAATGCCGGTCCGACGGCCGTCGAAATGTTGTCCCGATGGATGACCAGAACGACGTACGTACGAAGTGTGATCCGATCACCGAGCGGGATATCGCGTGACGCCATGGTGGACATGAGCAGACGAGTGAGCCTGTATCGGATTGCAGCCGATTGGTGTATGATTGTTCAAGGTGTCGGAAAGCAGGATATCGCGGACCTGCACCTGCTCGCGGCAGACATGAGAAGCAAGACTGGGCTTGATTTCGTTGTCCCGAGTGACGCGACACGATCAGGCATCCTATAGCAGGATGGAGATGTCCACCGCACTCACGTTGCCATCGTGGTTCAGGTTGCGCCACTTCACTCGCATCGCTCTCGTCTGCAGCACGACGATGACAATGTCCCCGTCGAGGCCGATGGCGCTGCGATACGCCCCACTGTCGCCGACGTCTCGCCCGAATTGCATCGAGTCGCTGCGAGGGAACGCTCATGTTCGCCATGTTCAGACTGTTCGGTGGCATCATGGGCCTCTACCTTGGCGTCCGCCTGGCGAGTCACCTGGCGGTCGGCTGGGGGCTGTTGCTCGTTCCCGTCGGCTTGGTACTTGGTGCGTTTGCCGGACAGTGCGTCGGTGGGGTTCTTGTATTACTCGCTGAGGGAGTGACTCGCCTCAGGTCAACAGAGTGGCTGCGGGAGCGCATCCGTTCACACATGACTGATCCGGGGATTTCCACGGCCTTCATGGAGCTCTCGCGGAGGCGGGAGTTGACCCGTCGTGAGCTTGAGGTGCTTGCAGACAGTCTGCGCTCGGATTCGGTAGAGGCACGTGCCAACGCAAGGGCGGTTCTCCTCATTCTGGCTCGGAGGAGGTCGGGCGAAGAGGACTTCGCGTGGGGCCCGGACGGCCCGACCGTGGACTCCATTCATGCCCTCCTTGACGCGGCGGGAAGGGAGACACCGCGGTAGGGGTTCTGCGAGCGCGTCGACGACTCTGGAGTCTGGGTAGGATTGCGATTCAGGAGATGATGGGCGTCAGGAGGCCGATTCCGAGTGAGGTGCATACTGGTCATGACGGCCCGGAGTAGGATGCATTGGGCTTCTTAAGCAAGATACGTGCCTTGCTGTGGCGTCGTGGCGCCGTTATCGAGGAGGACTATCGTCGCCGGGTCCGACGACTGCAGGAGATCAGCGTGGACCGTGCGCAGCGAGAAGCCGCACGTGCGTTTGCGAACCCGAACGTCTTCTCGACAGTGCGCCTGGATGGAAGGCTTGGTCCGCTTGTCGACATCCTGGCCGCCGAGTATCAGGAGTTTCTGCGAGAGTATTCTGTCGTCGCGACGATTCGTAGCGATCTGCGCCTCGGGGCGTCGTTCGTGCGGGCGCAGTTGGGGGACGATCACATTGTTAGGATCGGAGAGACGACGGAACACTGTGATGTGGTGGTGCGAGCCGGAGAGTTGCAGGTCTTCATCGTGGATGGCTCGGAAGACGACCTGATGAGCGCGGAATCGTACCCAAGTCTATGGC
>JAGQOI010000431.1 GCA_020427625.1 Phycisphaerales bacterium
GCCCCCGCGTCAACGCGCACCGCCCGCCGTTCGCATGAACGCCACGCGGCTGCTCTCCAACCCTCTCCAATCCGAACCCAAGTCCCCCTCCGTGACCTCCGTGCCTCCGTGGTGAACACCTCTACGTCGCCGCCGGCTTCTTCACCTCGACCGGACGCGATTGCTGGAGCACCAGGCCGCCGACGCCCGCGGCCGCGACGAGCAGGGGGATGATCAGATGGTTCGACGTCAGGCTGTCGTACACCGCGTCGTACCAGCCCGGCACCTGGAGCAGCAGCGTGATCCCGCCGAGCACCAGCATCGCGGCGCCGCCGACCGACGTGAACAGCATCACCACCGGACGGAACAGGATGAACGACAGCAGGCCGATGGTCACGAAGCCCATCGCCGCGCCGACGAGATGCGCGTCCGGCGCCTGGTTGACCGCCGTCCACACGTTCGCGCCGATGAACGCGCCCGTCATGCCGGCGAAGATCGCGACCGCGAACCGAAGCATCGGGGTCGCGATCACCGCACAAAGCAACCCCAGCGCGGCCATCACGACGACCCGCGACTCGCCCAACTGATCGCTCAGCACCCGACCGAGTCCGATCCCAGCAAGCAGGGCACAGATCATCACGACGTACTTGTGCCACCGGTAGCCGTTCAGGACGCAGAGGATTCCCACGACCACGAACACCGAGCCCCAGACGAGCGGGAGCGTACGCAGTCCGTCGAGCAACTCGTCGGGACGATTGAGAATGTCGAGACGCTGCATGTTGTTCCGGATGACGTCCACCGGTCCGTTCGTGGCGGCGGGCGTCGCGGCGGCAGGCACCAGGGCGGTCAGCATCGCAAGGCAACCGGTCATGGGATGGTCCTCGCAGGGCGGGAAACGCGACGGAGAGCCGCGCGGGAATGACGCGCGACACGCACCGGCCGCGGCCGGTCGTCGCGCGGGTTCTGCCGAGCGTCACGGGGAGGTCGGTTCGCTCGTTCAGGCCGTCTTATCGGTCGGCGCCGGGCGGAACCTTAGTTGAATCGCCATCCCGATCGTCGCGAGGGCGAGCCAGCCGAGCGGCCACCACCGGAGGATCGGTGCCGCGGCATCGGCCGGCGGCAGCACGTCGAGGCGCGCCGCGAGCAGCCAGGCGCTGCCGAGGACGATGGCGGCGCCGAACGCGGCGGTGACGAATCGCGCACTGAATGCGCGGGTGGTGGTCGCGAGGAGAAGGCCCGACAGCGCACCGAGGAGCGCGGCGGCCAGCAGGCTGAGCCGGAGTTTCGGCGGCGAAACGTGCCAGTGCTCGAGGCCCGATCGAACGAGCGCCACGGTGCCGTCCCCGATCCCCATGAGCCGGGTCTTGCTCGATTCCGAAAGGCCCATCTGATCCGACACCGTGTTGAGGCCGGCGCCCACGCGGCGGCCGATCTCCTCCGACACGACCTCCGACGAGCCGAACGACGGCGACCCGTTGAGGATCGGTCCGAGCGCCTCCGCCAGTTCCGGGGGCAGGCCCGCCGTCGCGTCGCGCACCCGGTCGAGGTCGGCCTCCGGGACCGCGGCGGGCAGCGGACCCATCGGCCCGAAGTTCACCCAGCCGCGACTGGCGACGGTCCAGACACCCATGGGCAGCGCGATGGCGAGCATCGCGACGAGGGTCGACATGATGGCGAGTCGGTAGACGATCGCGGCGATGACGGCGAGCACGATCCCGCCGGTGATGGCCGGGGCCCAGGCGGGCACGCCGAGGTCGAGGGCCGCGCCGAGCGAGAGCCCGATGACGGTGCCGACCACCAGACCCACGGCGGCGACGGCGGCCCGCAGGACGCGGGCGCCGGCGACGATGAGGATGAGGCCGATCAACAGGAACAGCGCGGCGGGAATGATCTCGCCCGCCGGGAGGCTGCTCACCGTGATTCCGGACTCGGTCATGGGGATCGTCCGCGGGGACATCGCGTCCCCCGGTTATTGGCCGTGACGGGGTTCGAGTTTCGTCGCGTCGTGGCGGCGAGGGGGTGTCGGCGGGTGATGGATCGACGATGCACGGACCGGACTTGGGTCGATGGGCGGTGTCCGGTCGGTTCCGGGTCGGATCATCCCGATTCCGCGTATCGTCGCGTCGTGGCCCACGTCCGCAGAAATCGCCGGTCCGATTGCGGTCGAAGCGGAGCGGGTGCATGGTATCACCTCGCGCGGTCGCGTAGCATGACGAATCCGGTGCGTCGGCCGGAGAGAAGAGGCCCTTGATGCGTATCCTGCTCTCATCCGCCCTCGTCTTCGCGACGGCCCTCGCCGGGGCGCAGCCGACCTCACCCGATGCCAAGGAGGCGCCTGTGCCCCCCGCGACCGCCGCCGATCCCCATCCGCACACGAACCGGCTCGTCCACGAGACGAGTCCCTACCTCGTCCAGCATGCCCACAATCCGGTCGACTGGTATCCCTGGGGCGACGAGGCCATCGAGCGGGCCCGCACCGAGGGCAAGCCGATCTTCCTCTCGATCGGCTACTCGACCTGCTACTGGTGTCACGTGATGGAGCGGGAGAGCTTCGAGGACGAGGCGACCGCCGCCCTCATGAACGAACACTTCGTGTGCATCAAGGTCGATCGCGAGGAACGACCGGACCTCGACGACATCTACATGGCCGCCGTCCAGATGATGACCGGGCGCGGCGGCTGGCCGATGTCGGTCTTCATCGATGCCGACACCCTCGCGCCGTTCTATGCCGGGACGTACTTCCCGAAGGAATCACGGTCCGGACTGCCCGCGTTCACCGAACTGCTCACGGCCATCGCCGAGGCCTGGGACACGCAGCGCGACGCCATCCGGCAGCAGGCCGCGGCGACCGCCGAACGCCTCCAGCAGCGCCTCGCCATGCCCGTCCCGCCGAGCGATCTGTCCGCCGACACGGTCACGAGCTCCGTGAACGGCCTGCTGTCGATCTACGACGGCGTCGAGGGCGGCTTCGGACGGGCGCCGAAGTTCCCGCAGCCCGTGTTCCTCGAACTGCTCCTCACCGCGGCCCGTGACCACGGGCCGGCGTCGCAGGCGGTCCGGTTCACGCTCGATCGCATGGCGATGGGGGGCATGTACGACCAGGTCGGCGGCGGCTTCCATCGCTACAGCACCGACGGCAAGTGGCGCGTCCCGCACTTCGAGAAGATGCTCTACGACAACGGTCAGCTCGCCTCCGTCTACGCCGAGTCGTACGCGAATGGCGGCGACGACTACGACGCGCAGATCGTCCGCGAGACGCTCGACTACATCCTCCGCGAGATGACCGCCGCCGACGGCGCGTTCTTCAGCGCGCAGGACGCCGAGGTGAACGCCCGGGAAGGACTCAACTACCTCTGGACCGCCGGCGAGATCCGCGAGGCGCTCACCGCCGCCGGACTCGCCGACGACGTCGACTTCACGCTCACGCTCTACGGCCTCGACCGCGGCACGAACTTCACCGATCCGCATCATCCCGAGGACGGACCGAAGAACGTGCTGTATCTGCCCGAGCGGCCGGACGTCGCGGCGGCGACCATGGGCCTCACGCCCGACGTGCTCGCCGCGCGCCGAAAGAAGGTGAATGCCGCGCTGCGTGCCGTGCGGGACCGGCGTCAGCAGCCGGGCACGGATGACAAGATCATCGCGGGCTGGAACGGCCTGATGATCGCGGGCATGGCGGACGGTGGGCGGGTGCTCGGCGAGACGAAGTACGTCGACGCCGCGACGCGGGCCGCGCGATTCATCCTCGATCACATGCAGACGCCCGACGGCGGCCTGTACCGCACGGCGCGGGATGGCCGCGCGAAGATCGACGCCTTCCTCGAGGACTACGCGTTCGTCATTCACGGGCTGCTTGCGTTGCATCGCGCGTCGAACGATTCGACGATGCTCGACGCGGCCGTGCGCCTCGCGGCGACGGCGCGCGAGCGGTTCTGGGACGACTTCGCCGGCGGGTATTTCGACACGCTCGCGGATCGTCCCGACGTGCTGGTCCGTGCGAAGTCCATGTCCGACGGCGCCGTGCCGTGCGGGAACTCGGTGATGGTGCACAACCTCATCGATCTCGCCGAGCGCACCGGCGATCGGGCGTACCTCGAGCAGGCGGCCCGGACCCTGGCGGGCATGAGTCACGCGCTCGCGACCCGCGGCGCGAACAGCGCCCTGGCGGTCGCGGGCCTGCATCGTCTGCTGGCCGCGGATGCGAGCGTGCTCGGCATCGTCACGGCGGGCGCGACGATTCCGCCGAACCCGGTCGCGTTCGCGCCGAGCGTGAATCGCGTGTCCATCGACGTCGAGGCGCCGGGCGCGTTCGAACTGGAGATCCACATCGCCGACGGGCTGCACCTGAACGCCCACGAGGCCGGCATCGAGAACGTCATCCCGTTCCGCATCGATCTCGTCGGCGGCGAGGGATACGCGCTCGACATCGACTATCCCGAGGGCGAGGCGTTCGGCGCCGAGGGCCTGCGGGTCTATCGCGGCACGGTGCGGGTGCCGGTGAAGGTGCGTTTCGCGGGCGTCGTGAGCGGGCAGCCGCGCCTCGTCGCGGTGTACCAGGTCTGCACCGACACGGTCTGTCTCGCGCCGATGCAGTACCGCATCCCGGTGCGTCTGGAGCTGGCGTCGACGCCATGAGCGAGAATCACATCCAGCCTCGCGTCGCCGCGGCACGGCGCATCGCGCTCATCTCGACGGGCGGCACGATCGAGAAGACGTACGACGAATTCGACGGCGTGCTCGAGAACGATCTGAGCGTGCTGGACGTCATGCTCGCGTCGCTCCAGCTCGGCGGCGTGAGCATCGTGCGCGTGCCGCTCATGAACAAGGACAGCCTGGAGATGACGCCGGCGGACCACGAGCTCATCGCCCGGACGGCCGAGAGCATGGCGCAGGGTCACGACGGCGTCGTCATCGTGCACGGCACGGATCGGCTCGCGGTGACGGGCGAGACGATCGTGAACCTCGTCGGCGTCCCCCGGGTGCCGGTCATCCTCACCGGCGCGATGCGGCCGTACGAACTCCGCAGCACCGACGCCATGCAGAATCTCACCGAATCCCTGCTCGCCGTGCAACTCGTCGAGCCCGGCGTCTACGTCGCGATGCACAACAAGGTCCTGCGCTTTCCCGGCGTCCTCAAGGACCGCGAGCGCGGCACGTTCATCGCGCCGGGCGCGACGAACTAGC
>JAGQOI010000432.1 GCA_020427625.1 Phycisphaerales bacterium
CATCGGCGTGGCGGCGTTCGCCGCGGCGACACGTCGGCGCGGCGAACGCGTCGCTCCCGCGTCGAACGTCCGCGCCGACGACACCGAACGGTTCGACGCCCTGGCCGAGGCGGCGCGGCGGATGGCGAGCGCGCTCGACCAGCGCGAGATCGCGGGCATCGCGCTCGACCATGCCCTCGCGATGACGCACTCGCGCCACGGCGCCTACATCGAGGTCGACGAGCTCGGCCTCACCGCCGCGGCCACGACCGGCGACGTCTTCTCCCTACGATCGCTGACCGGTGGGCTCCTGTCGCGAGTCGCCGACACGGGCCAGGTGGCGCGGCGCGTGGCTCATGACGAACCCGCGATCACCTCGCTCCCCGCCGCGCTGATCGCAGCGCCGGTCATCGGTGGCGGCAAGGTGATCGGGATCCTGTTCCTCGTCCGGGCCGACTCGACGCCGTTCTCCGACGACGACGAGGCGGCGATCGCCCGACTCACGCCGATCGTGGCGTCGGCTCTGGCCGCGGCGAGCCGGCACGACACCGCGACCACGCTCAGTCGGACCGACGCGCTCACCGGGCTCGCCAACCGGCGCACGCTCGACGAGGACCTGGCCGACGTCCGGGCGTTCGCCTCGCCGGGCAGGTGCAACGCGATCGCGATGATCGACGTCGACCACTTCAAGCTCTTCAACGATCGCGAGGGTCACGCCGCAGGTGACGAGGCGCTGCGCGCGGTGGCTCGGGCGATCGCATCGGCGGTCCGTCCCGGCGACCGGGTCTACCGCTACGGCGGCGAGGAGTTCGCCATGCTGCTCGACGACATCGACCCGCTCGAGGCCGAGCTGGTCGCCGAGCGAGCACGCGAGATCGTCGAGGCGACGCGGGTCGCGGGCAGCGAGCAGCAGCCCGGTGGCGCGCTCACCGTGTCGATCGGCGTCGTGCTGGTGAACGGCGCCGAACCCCACCCGTCGATGCTGCTCGCCGACCGGGCCCTGTACGAGGCGAAGTCGGCGGGCCGCAACCGCGTGGTCCTCATCGACGCCACGAACGCGACGCACTGACGCGGTCGGCGGCCCGGACGGGCTCCTCGGACGTCGTCAGCTCACGAGCTCGGCAAAACGACGGATGCCCTCTTCGAGGTCGGCGTCGCCGAGGGCGAAGCTGAAGCGGGCGTAGCCCGGCGCGCCGAAGGCCTCGCCCGGAACGAATGCGACCTTCGCCTGATCGAGCACGAGGTCGGCCAGCTCGAGCGTGCTGTTCGCGACCGTGCCGTTGATCTCCTTGCCGAGCAGGCCCGAGACGTTCGGGAAGCAGTAGAACGCACCCTGCGGCGCCATGCAGGTGACACCCGGGATCTCCGACAGCATCCGGTGCATCGTGGTGCCGCGCCGCTCGAACGCGGAGCGCATCATCGCGACGTCGTCGAGCCCGCCGGCGACCGCGGCGAGCGCGGCCCGCTGCGCCACGTTGGACACGTTCGACGTGGCGTGGCTCTGGAAGTTCGTCGCTGCCTTGATGACGTCGTTCGGGCCGATCATCCAGCCGAC
>JAGQOI010000433.1 GCA_020427625.1 Phycisphaerales bacterium
AGGATCACGTACACCGCGAGAAGCAGCAGGCCCTCGAGCCAGTGCGAGCGTCCGTCGTGGGCGACGAGACTCAGGATGACGACCGTGCAGGCGACGGCGATGATCTCCATCGGCGTGAACACGAGGTCCATCGGCGTGCCGAAGCCGTAGCTCATGAACACCAGCACCGGCGCCACGAACAACGCGATCTGGATGCCCGACCCCACCGCGATGTTCATCGCGAGATCCATCTGGTTCTTCATCGCCATGAGCACCGCCGTCGAATGCTCGGCCGCGTTGCCGATGATCGCGACGAGGATCACGCCCACGAACACGTGCGGCATCCCCCACGCGTCCGCCGTGTGCTCCACCGAGCCGACGAGCAGTTCGCTCATCACGCCCACGAAGGCCGTCGCGATGACGAGCACCGTGATCGCGCGGCCCTTGCTCCACGGCCGCGCGACGTGATGTCCCCCGCCCGCCTCGGCGAACACCGACCGATGCGTGATGAGCGAGAACACGAGACTCGCGATGTACGCGAGGAACAGGACGATCGAGATCTCCAGGCTCATCGACGCGAGATGCGGCACGCCGGCCGGACCCGACACGAGCGCGTACAGGCCCGGCACGAGCAGACCCACCGCGCTCAGCGCCATGAGCGTCGAGCCGAAGCCGGCCGAGGTCTTGTTGAAGTGCTGGTCCTTGTGCTTCGCGCCGCCCAGCAGCAGCGCGAGACCGAGCACGAGCAGCACGTTGCCGATGATCGACCCGGTGAGCGACGCCTTGACGACGTCGATCAGGCCGTGCCGCAACGCCATCGCCGCGATGATCAGCTCCGCGGCATTGCCGAAGCTCGCGTTGAGCAACCCGCCGACCCCCGGTCCGTAGTGCGCCGACAGATGCTCCGTCGCCCGTCCCATCCAGCCCGCGAGCGGGATGATCGCGACGCACGCGACGACGAAGATCCAGGCGTCCGGCGCGCCGGTGAACTTCATGACCAGCCCGGCCGGCACGGCGACGAGCAGCAGGTCGAGCGGCGAGATGGTGAGCGGACCGAGTTTCATGGGCGATCGTCCTCGACGAAGGCGGTTCCGGGCGTCCCTGCGGTAGGATCAGCGTTATACCTGAGGTTCCGTCCGTGATCACCCGACCCGCGTTCATTCTCCTCGGCACCGGCACGTCGGCCGGCATTCCCGTCATCGGGTGCGACTGTCGCGTCTGCACTTCCGGCGATCCGCGCGACGCCCGCCTCCGCACCGCCGCGGCGATCCGCTACGTCGACGCCGCGGGACACCCGCGGACCATCCTCATCGACGCCTCGCCCGACCTCCGCCAGCAGGCGCTGCGCCACCGGATCGACCGCTGCGACGCCGTCATCTTCACGCACAATCACGTCGATCACACGTTCGGGCTCGACGAGACGCGGCGCTTCAACGCGCTCATGCGCAGTCCGATCGACATCTACGCCGACCCGCACACGCTCGAACATCTCCACCGCGTGTACCGACACATCTTCCGCAAGGAACAGAACGTCAACGACTCGTTCGTCGCGACGCTCATCCCGCACGTCCTCGACGTCGGCATGGCGCAGACGATCCACAACCTCCGCTTCGAGCCCGTCCGACTCCTGCACGGACGCCTGCCCGTGCTGGGGTTCCGCATCGACGTCGTCGACGGCGCCGGCGACGTCGTCCCGGACCCGCCGGCGCCGTTCCCGCTCGCGTACTGCACCGACGTGTCGGCGATCCCGCCCGAGACCTGGCCGCGCCTCGCCGGCCTCCGGACGCTGGTGCTCGACATGCTCCGCTACCGGTCGCACCCGACGCACCTCACGGTCGACGAGGCGATCGGCACCGCCGAGCAGATCGCGGCGACGAACACCTGGTTCATCCACATGACGCACGAAATCCTGCACGCCGAACTCGACGCCGCCCTGCCGCCCGGCATGCGCCTGGGACACGACGGTCTCGTGCTGTCCGACGAGTCCTGACCGGCGCGTCCCGACCGGCGCGGACGCCGCGTCCCGCCTCACCCCGGAGACCCCATCATGCCGACCTACATGCTGCTCCTCCATGACGATCCCGCCGCCATGACCGACATCACGCCCGACGCCATGCAGGCGATCGTGCGCGAGTACGGCGCCTGGGCCGGCGGACTCCGCGCGCAGGACCGACTCGTCGATGCGAACAAGTTCACCGATGACGCCGGACGGATCCTCCGCGGCTCCGGCGCCGACCTCACCGTCGCGGACGGACCGGATCGCGCCACCGAACCGTTCCTCGCCGGCTACTTCATCGTGCGCGCGGACTCGTACGACGATGCCGTCGCCATCGCCCGAACCTGTCCGCACGCGCGCCGGCCGTACAACGCCGGCATCGAGGTGCGACAGATCGAGGGCGCGGACTGATCCGGACCGCGCCGGCACGCGTCCCGCGCCGCGCGATCAGGAACTGGCGGATTTCTGGCGGCCGCGGGGACGGGCCTCGGCCTCCAGGTGAGCCGCGTGCGCCTCGCGGCACGTCTCGGCGAGCACCTGGTGGAGCAGTTCGTGCTCGGGGATCGCATCGAGTCGTTCGAGGAGTCCGTCGACGCGCCGGTACGGCTCGCTCGTCCGGTCGAGGCTCTCGATGGTGGCGTCGCCGAGTTCCTCCATCGCGTACACGAACCACTCGAGGTCCGGCTTCGTCTCGTCGTCGGGCGGATCGACCCTCGTGCGGTACGTCGTTCCGGGATTGATCGCGACGATGGGACAGAGTCCGAGCGCCGTGCGGGGCTCGCGCACGATGACCGCGACCGGCACGTCGCGCTGATGGGCGAGCAGTCGCAGCCGACGCCCGTCCGCGCCGACCTGGAGCGGCTGGATGAGATAGCAGCCCGGCGACAGCGCCATGTCGTCGGTGATCGGAACGTCGACGATCCGCACCTCCGAGCCGGCGTCGAGCGCCTGCTGGTACCGTTGTCGGCGCGCCTCCTGGAGCGGCAGCGTGATGCGGGCCATGCGCTCGAAGTCATCGAGCTGGCGGGCCATCCCGAGCGCCTTGTTGCACATGCGCTCGGCCTCGAAGTACGCCGTTCGCGCGAGCGCCTCGCTCGCACGTTCCATGAGCTCGTCGATCCTGAGGGACTTCGTCGCCGGCATGATCTACTCCTGACCGACCACCAGCGTCTCGAGCCGGTCCAGCATGCCCTGCCAGCGGCGATGCACGTCCGGCATCTCGTACAGCAGTGTATCCGACAGACCGATGGGATCCGACACCTCCAGGGCGTCACGCAGCATGTGGAGCTGGTCCGTCAACGCGCTGATGCACGCCGACGCCGCGACGCCGTCGACCTCGACCGAGCCCAGATCGATCCCCACCATCGTGCATCCCTTGCCGACCGCGGCCTGCACCGAGAGCCACAACTCCACCGCCGTGCCGAGATCCGCCATCGCGTCGGCCGTTCGATCGGCCTGGATCGCCTCCGCGGCCTTCGCCTCCAGCGATGCCGCCTCCTCCAGCGCGACGGCGCACTGCCCGAGGGTCTCCCGGACGAGCACGCGCATGTCGGCGCTCGTGAGCCGCACCTCGGTCGCGGTGCCGCCGCAGACGTCCAGGTCGCCGAGTTCGCGGTCGGTCCACCGGTCGCCGTCGACGACCACCTCGATGATGACCCGCCCGCCGTCCTCGGCGACGGTCGCGCCGGTCGCGATCGCTTCGCCGATCGTCTGAACCGCGGTGTCACATGGCTGGTCGTCGATCCACAGTTGCATGGGTGGGGCGCTCCGGAGGGGTCGTTGCGGGCGAAAGCGCAGCATCGGCGCACGGACGATGGTGCCGCGCGGCTCACGTGTATCGGTCGTTTCGGCGCGCGACCTGAAACCGTCGGGCGAGGTGCACCGATCGTCGCGCGGGCGACACTCGGCCTGGCGCGGCCGCTCAGCCGGTCGGCGATCCGAACATCTGCTCGATCTCGTCGGCGAGGACCTGGTTGCCGACGCTGAAGTGGAGCATGCCGCGGGCGTCGAGTTCCATCATGACCGGCGTCGTGGTGGTCGTGAGGACGAGCGTGTGCACCGGTTCGCTGCCGTTCTCGAGGACGGCCAGGAGCAGGGCCTTGAGGGTGTTGAAGTCGGCGGGCGTGCACAGCAGCGGGTCGCGGGTGTTCAGTTCGACCGACACGGTCGCGTCGATCTCCTGCCACTCCTCGTTCGATGCGAGACTGAACGCGACGGCGTCGAACACGTTGCGCCAGGGTGCGACGGGGACGATGAGGACCTGCTGGAGGTGAAGCTTGTGCAGGACATGCTCGACGACGTCGGGAATCTGATCGCGTCCGACGCCGATCGTCCGGGCGTGCGCCCGCCCGTCCGACGGCACGCCGGGCGCGACGAGGTCGAGATGAATCGCCTCGTCGTCATCCGGCAACTCGAGCGAAACGCATCCGTTGTCGCGGCGAACCTCGGACACACCCATCTCGCGCAAGACGGCAATCGCCTCGGCGTAATCAACGAACTCCACGACAGAGGCTCCAGAACCGGAGAAGAAAGCGGCGTGACATGCGGTCCGCAGTGTATCCAAAACGGCGGCCGGTCAACAAGCAGGCACCCGATTGTCCGGATCCGCGGATCTTGGTACCGTGCCCACCGCCCGCCGAAACCGACTCCACGCCCTCCTCCGAGGGATGCCGCCCATGCAAACCGTGCTCTTCGTCTGTACCGGCAATACCTGCCGCAGCCCGATGGCCGAGGCCATCGCCCGCGACGCCATCCGCCGCGGGCGGGTCGACGGGCTCGATCCGTCCGGCGTGCTCGTCGTCTCGGCCGGCATCGCCGCATCCGCCGGAGAGCCGGTCGCCCGCGAGACCCTCGTCGCCCTCGAGCACCTGGGCATCGATCACGACGGCGAGTCGAAGCCGCTCACGGCTCCGATGGTCAGGAAGGCCGATCTCGTGCTCTGCATGACCGCCGGACACCGCGCCGCCGTGCTGGACCTCATCGGGCATGACCCTTCCATCGTCTCTCGCGTCGTCACGCTTGACCACGAGGGCGATATCGCCGATCCGATCGGCATGGGTCAGGACACCTATGATGACCTGGCCCGCGAACTCGTCGACCTGATCCCCGCCCGTCTCCGCCAACTCCTCGCCATCGGAGGGAGCTCACGATGAAGATTGTCCTCGGCTGCGATCACCGCGGCGCGGCCGCCGTTCGCGGACTCCTCCCGCACCTCCGCGCCCACGGACACCAGGCCGACATTCTCGGTCCCTGCGAGGGCAGCGCCTGCGACTACCCGGACGGCGCCTATCGCGTCGCCTCCGCCGTCGCCGGTCACGACGCCGACCTCGGCATCCTCATCTGCGGCTCCGGCATCGGCATGTCCATCGCCGCGAACAAGGTCGACGGCATCCGTGCCGCCCTCGTCTGCGACGAGATCACCGCCAAGCTCGCCCGCCGACACAACGACGCCAACGTCCTGTGCCTCTCCGCCGACATGTCCGGACCCGACGACATCGCCCAGACCGTCGACGCCTGGCTCGAAACCGAGTTCGAAGGCGGACGACACGCCCGACGACTCCGCAAGGTCGCCGCCATCGAGGCCGGACAGGACCCGTCGACCGTCACCGCCGACGAAGGGACCACCGCGACGTCCTGACCGGTCGCCGTCGCGGGCGCGCATGAACATCCTCCCCGATACGCTCTGGCGCGCACTTGACGAACTTCTCGGCGGCCTGCGCACCCACCTCCTCGACTCGCGCCCCGACCACCTCGATCCGACGACGCTGCCCGTCCTCGACATCGCCCTCGAGGTCGACGAGCGCAACCGACATCGCCCGCTCCGCAGCCTCGTCGACCAGCGTCACCCCGACGTCGTCGACGGCATCCGGTTCGTCGCGCCGCACGATGCCCCCGCGGCACCGTTCATCGCCCGCGTCCGCGTCGCCGTCGATCGCGACGTCCTGCCGCCCGTCGTCGAAACCGACGGCTCGCCCGTACTCGTCTACGAACTCCTCGCCGCGCCCGTCGACCCCGACGCCGATCCCGTCGCCGGCGGCGCGGTTCCCCTCCAGGACCCGGCATGACCCGACGTCCCCCCACCGACGACCGCTTCGACTTCGACGCGATCAACCCCATCCGCATCGCCTGCGGTCCCGGTCTCGCCGAGACCGTCGTCGAGGAACTCGAAGCCCTCGGCTACGAGCCGCTCGACCGCCAGCGCGCCGGCGTCGACCTGAAGGGCACCTTCGCCGACGCCATGCGCCTCAACCTGCACCTCCGCACCGCCCTGCACGTCCTCTACGAACTCAAGGCCTTCCGCTGTCACGACGCCGACACCCTCTACGACGAGGTCCGGTCCGTCGCCTGGGAAGACCTCATCGAGCCCGACGGGTACCTCTGCGTCACGTCCCACGTCGACCACCCGTCGATCAACAACTCGATGTTCCCCAACCTCCGCGTGAAGGACGCCATCGTCGATCGCATGAACGACCGACTCGGTCGACGACCCGACTCCGGACCCGAACGCGATCGCTTCGTCGTCGGTCTGTCCTGGATGGGCGATCGCGCCTGGCTGTCGATCAACACCTCCGGCCGCAAGCTTTCCGACCGCGGCTACCGGAAGATCCCCCACGTCGCGCCCATGAAGGAGACGCTCGCCGCCGCCGTCATCATGGCGACCGGCTACACCGGCGAGCAGCCGCTCGTGAACCCGATGTGCGGCAGCGGCACGCTCGCCATCGAAGCCGCGCTCATCGGACTCGGACGAGCGCCGGGTCTGCTCCGCAGCAACTTCGGGCTCATGCACGTGAAGGGGTACCCGGAGGCGCTCTGGCGGGAGATGCGGCGCGAGGCGAAGAACGCGGGGCGCAAGGCGCTCGGCGCGCGGATCATCGCGTCGGACATCGATCCCGACGCGATCGATGCCGCGCGACGCAACGCGACGACCGCCGGCGTCGACCATCTCATCGACTTCCACGTCTGCGACTTCGCCCTGACGCCGCTGCCGGACGAGCCCGGTCTCGTCATCTTCAACCCGGCCTACGGCGAGCGTCTCGACGATCTCAGCGGGCTCGAGGCGACGTACCGGCGGATCGGCGACTTCTTCAAGCAGCGCTGCGCCGGCTCGACGGGCTTCGTGTTCACCGGCAACCTCGACCTCGGCAAGCGCGTCGGCCTGAAGCCGAGCCGGCGGATCCCGTTCTTCAACGCCCACATCGAGTGCCGCCTCTACCGGTACGAACTCTACGACGGCAGTCGCCGGACCACGCCCGAATGAACCGGACCGACGCGCCGCCGTCCTCACTCGTCGGGATCACCCTCATCCTCACGACCCTGCTCGGGTGGTCGAGCATCCCGCTGTTCCTGCGCCACTTCGCCGAACTGATCGACCCGTGGACGAGCAACGGCTGGCGCTACGGGTTCTCCGCGCTGCTCTGGCTGCCGGTGCTGCTCGTCGCCGGTTCGCGCCGACGACTGCCCCGGGGACTCTGGCGAGCCGCGATCGTCCCGAGCTGCCTCAACGCCCTCGGCCAGATCACCTTCACGTACTCCCACTACAAGATCGATCCCGGCCTGCTCACCTTCGGCCTGCGGACGCAGATCATCTTCGCCGCCGCGGGCGCCTACCTGCTGTTCCCGATCGAACGGGCCATCGTCCGATCGCCGCTCTACCTCGCCGGAGGCGTGCTCGTCATTCTCGGCACGAGCGGCACGCTGCTGCTCGGCGGGCGGGAGATCACCGGCGACTACGCCCTCGGACTCGTCCTTGCGATCACGAGCGGCATGCTCTTCGCCGGCTACGGGCTCGCCGTGCGCAAGTACATGGTCGGCATGAACGCCGTGCTCGCGTTCGCCGCCATCAGCCAGATCACCGCCGTCACGCTCGTCGTCCTCATGCTCTGGAAGGGCACCGACCTCGGCCTCGCGGCCTGGCGCCTGCCCGCCGCACAGTTCAACCTGCTCCTGCTCTCCGCCGTCATCGGCATCGCGCTCGGACATGTCTTCTACTACATGAGCATCGCGCGTCTCGGCGTCGCCGTCTCCGCCGGCGTCCTCCAACTCCAGCCCTTCGGCGTCGCCGTCGGGTCGTACCTGCTGTTCAACGAAGTGCTCTCCGCCGGACAGTGGACGAGCGGGTTCGTCGCCGTCGCGGGCGCGATTGCCATGCTCGCCGTCCAGTGGCGACTCTCGCAACGCCGCCGACGCGACGCCCGCGCCGCTGCCGCCCTCGCCGCCGCCGGGACGCCGCGCTGAGATCACGCCGAACCCCCATGCGAAACGCCCGGCGCCATGGGGCGCCGGGCGTGAAACGGTCGGGGATGTGCCGGGACCTTACTTGTCCTTGTCGAGCACGCCCATGCCGGAGCGATCCGGATCGGCCGGACGCTTCGGACGCGTGTAGGGGTGCTTCCTGATCTCGTCGAGCATGAGGTTCACCGCGGCTTCGAGTTGCGGGTCGCCGCCGTCGACCATCTTCGCGGGATCGTCGATGACCTCGATGTCCGGGTCGACGCCGTGTCCCTCGATGCCCCAGGTGCCGTCGGTCTCGTAGAAGCCGAACGTCGGCACGCGGATGAAGCCGCCGTCGATGAGCGGCGGGTTGCCGGAGATGCCGACGAGTCCGCCCCACGTCCGGGTGCCGATGAGCTTGCCGAGTCCCGCCCGCTTGAACAGCCAGGGGAACATGTCGCCGCCCGAGCCGGCGAGACCGTTGATGAGCATGCACTTCGGGCCCTGGTGGGAATCGGGCGGCCAGCCCCAGTCCTTGCCGTCGCGTCGCGCCCAGTAGTTCGTGCGCGGGCGGTTGAGCAGTTCGATGAAGCGGGTCGGGATCTGTCCGCCGCCGTTCCAGCGCTCGTCGATGATGAGCGCCTTCCTGCCGATCTGGCCGTAGAACTGTCGGAAGAGGTCGTTCTGTCCGTTGACGCCGGTGTCGGGCACGTAGATGTAGCCGACGGCGCCGTCGGAGAGTTCCTCGACGCGCTTCCGGTTCGATTCGATCCAGGCGCGGTAGCGCAGGCCGCCCTCGTTGCCGATGGGCTCGACGATGATCTCGCGGGCGTCGTCGTCCATCTCGGGCTTGGCGCTGACGGTGAGCGTCGTCGGGCGCCCGGCGGTGCCGATGAACGCGGCCCAGGGATCCTGGTCCACGTCGATGGGCGTGCCGTTCACGGCGAGGATGTAGTCGCCGGCCGCGACCTTGAGTCCGGGCACGCTGAGCGGGCCGCGGGCGTCGGCGTCCCACGGGGCGCCTTCGTGGATGCGGGCGATGCGATACGCGCCGTCGACGAGTTCGAAGTCGCAGCCGAGCATGCCGACGGACATGAACGACTGGTCGTCGTCGTTGTCGCCGCCGCCTCGGTAGGAGTGACCGCAGTTCAACTCGGCGATGAACTCGCCGATGACGAAGTTGAGGTCGTCGCGGGAGACGCAGTGATCGACCATCGGCGCGTAGTGATCGCGCATCGCGGTCCAGTCGACGCCGTGCATGTTGTCGACGTAGAAGAAGTCGCGGAAGAGCAGCCAGACGTCGTGGAAGATCTGTCGCCACTCGTCGTGGGGATCGATCCTCGCCATCATGCCGCTCGTGCTGACGTCCTTCGCCGAGCCGCCGGCGCCGGCGTTCTGAATGGCGGCGCCGCGGCCTCGGGCGATGAGCAGCTTCTTGCCGTCCGCCGACAGGTCGAATCCGCCGCCGCCCCCGACGTTCTTCTCCGCCTTGGCGTCGTCCTTGAGATCGAACAGCTTGATGCCGCTGCCGCGACGGCTGTAGATGAGCTGGTTCTTGTCGTTCACCGCCATCTGGCCGAAGGTGCCGGGCGGGACGGGCAGCCTGAACGCGCGGCTCTCGAAGCCGTCGAACTCGATGACGACCGGCTTGTCCTTGTCCTTCTTGCCCTTCCTGCCCTTCGCGGTGTCGCCGCTCCCGTCCTCGCCGTCATCGGCGTCGGTGTCGGGCGCGGCCCGGGTCGCGCTGATGGCGACGGCCTCGCCGTCGGCGGTCGCGGTGCCCGAGAGCGACTCGCCGTCGACGGTGAGATCGAATTCGACGGTCGGTCCGTCGGCGATGGAGACGCTGAGGGCGAGCTTCTTCGATCCGGGGTTCCACGAGCCGCTCACGTCGCCGCTGAACATCATCGACGACAGCGTGCCGCTGACCGAGTTGTCCTCGGCGAGGGTGAGGGTGAGGCTGAAGTCGAGTTGTCCCATCTCGGGGACCTCGACAGAGCCGTTCCAGGTGCCGCTGACGGCATCCGCATGACCGGCCGGCCCGCGCTCGTCGCCGCCCTTCGCGTCGTCGTCGCCCTCGTCGTCGCCCTTCGTGTCGTCGCCGGCCTTCTCGTCGTCACCCTTCTTGTCGCCGTCGGCCTTCTCGTCGTCGGCCTTCTTCTCGTCCTTCCACTTCTCCTCGTCGACCTTGGGCGTCCACGGGTACTCGACGTCGGCGCGAAGCGGGACGGCGAGGAGGACGGTCGAGTCGTCGTAGATGAAGCTGTTGTCGACGGTGCTGTACGTCGGGCTGAAGTTGAGCGTCGCCTGGTAGAACAGGTAGTCGCCCTTGCGATCGAACACGGGCGTGCGCGGACCCATCATGTCGGAGGTGACGGCCCGCTTCTCGCCGGTCTCGACGTTGTAGATCCAGATGCG
Organism: Phycisphaerales bacterium; assembly: GCA_020427625.1. GTDB lineage: Bacteria > Planctomycetota > Phycisphaerae > Phycisphaerales > SM1A02 > JAGQOI01. The sequence continues at coordinate 10,604 of JAGQOI010000433.1, forward strand.
GCTCTGGAAGCTGTCGGGATCGGTCTTCGCGTAGGCGATCCAGCGACTGTCTTGGGAGAACGACGGCGGCGTGGTGTTCTCCGCGGCGACCGGATCCCGGTCGACCTCGGTGCGTTCGCCGCTCTCGAGGTTCACGAGGAAGCCGGTGCCGGTCTTGTCGAGGTAGAGGATGTGCTTCGAGTCCGGCGACCACATGCAGCCCATCTTGAACGGGCCGCCGTCGTCGGTGAGCTGGCGCGTCTCGCCCTTGCCGTCCGACTGCGTGACGTAGAGTTCGTACTCGCCGGTCGCGTCGGAGAAGTAGGCGATCCAGCGGCCGTCGGGACTCCACGCCGGGCTGCGCTCGGCGGTGCCGTCGGTCGCGGTGAGGTTGCGGGGGACGCCGTTCTCGGCGGGCAGGGTCCAGATGTCGCCGCGGGCCTCGACGGCGGCGCGCTGACCGGTCGACGAGATGCCCCAGCCCATGATCTGGCCGCGGACGTCGGTGAGCTTCGAGCGGACCGCGCGTCGATCGCCGGGCACGGTGATCTCGACCTCGGAGATCTTCTCGGTGCCGAGATCGAGCAGGTGCAGGGACACGCCGTTCTCGAAGATGATCTCGCCCTTGCCGCGCGGGCCGGGCCCGATCGCCGGCCACTTCACGTCGAAGTCGGAGTAGTCGGTGACCTGCTTGCGCCGCTTCGTGCGGGTGTCGTACGACCAGATGTTGAGCCGATGCGCCGGACCGTCGTCCGAAAGGTAGTACACCTTGCTGCCGTGCCACATCGGCTGGGTGTCGGTGCCCTCCCAGTCGGTCATCCGGCGGGACTCGTTGGTCTTCAGGTTGAAGAGCCAGATGTCCGTCGCCATGCCGCCGCGATAGCGCTTCCAGGTTCGGGCATCACGCGAGTGCGGCGTGTAGGCGAGCCAGGTGCCGTCGTCGCTGATCGCGCCCGCGGCACCGTACGGCACCGGCAGCGCCTCGGGCAGACCGCCGCCGGTCGGCACCGTGAACAGCCGGGGCATGCGTCCGAGGCCGGACAGGCCCGCCGACGAGAACAGCAGGTCGCCGTCGGGCGTCCAGTCGCAGAGCGTCTCGCCGGACGGATGGTGCGTGACCCGCGTCGGCGCGCCGCCGTCGACGGCGATCGTGTACAGGTCGCGCCCGCCGTCATAGTTGCCCATGAAGGCGATCGTCTTGCCGTCCGCGCTGAACCGGGGGAACTGCTCCGCCCCGGGCGGACTCGCCAGCGGCGACGCCGCGCCGCCCTCGCGAGGGACGATCCAGAGATCATTCGCATACGCGAAGACGATGTGGGTCGCGCTCACGTCCGCGTACCGCATCATGCCGGCCGGCGGCGAGACGTCGTCGCCGAAGACCGTGACGGGAGCCGCGAGAACGGCGGCCGCGAGGGCCGCGACCGAAATGCCGCCACGGGACGACAGACGACGAATGATCGATGATCTCATCATGAGCGATACGCTCCTCCAGAGGACTGGCAGGGGACTGGCGGGGGGAACCGACGGCGACCGTCAGGACACCATCCAGGCCGATTCGACGACGATGAATGTGCCCTCGACAACCCTCCCGTCGGACCGGGGGTGACCCCTTATACCGATCGACGCCGCTCGGTTTCTCCAAAACCGGGCGCGCCGAGACCGGTGGG